>NZ_CP150290.1:0-10000 GCF_038051995.1 Paenibacillus sp. FSL H8-0537
GTGGACAGCCATGCTTATGATATATGGCAGCAAGTGTTGTCAATTATTCAGACGAAGCTGAGCAAGCCAAGTTTTGATACTTGGTTTAAGGCAACCAAAGCTTCGTTCGTGAATGATACTTTGCTTGAAGTTACGGCACCGACAACATTTGCAGCTGAATGGCTGGAAGGCCGTTATACAAAACTAATTCGCACAACCCTGTTTGAATTTCTAGGCAGACAGGTCGATGTGCGTTTTTCCATTGAAGAGGCGCGAAGCGCCGAGCCGGCAGCTATGATGCCGCCTAGAGCGATGGATGTGCCCGTCGTACAGGAAGAAAGCCATACCCATGTGCTGAATTCCAAATATACGTTCGAGACATTCGTTATCGGCGCCAACAATCGCTTTGCCCATGCGGCATCGCTTGCGGTAGCTGAAGCACCGGCGAAAGCCTACAATCCGCTGTTTCTCTACGGCGGTGTTGGCCTTGGAAAAACGCATCTGATGCATGCGATCGGCCACTATATTAAGGATCACAATCCCAATACGAAGATCATGTATATTTCGTCGGAGAAATTCACCAATGAATTTATTAACGCGATTCGTGACAACCGTGGGGAAAGCTTCCGCAATAAGTACCGGAATATCGACGTTTTGCTCATTGACGATATTCAATTTTTGGCCGGTAAAGACGGGACGCAGGAGGAGTTTTTCCATACCTTCAATGCGCTTCATGAAGAGCGCAAGCAGATCGTCATTTCCAGCGACCGTACGCCGAAGGAAATTCCGACGCTGGAGGAGCGCCTTCGTTCCCGCTTTGAGTGGGGTCTAATTACCGATATCCAGGCGCCTGACCTGGAGACGAGGATTGCTATTTTGCGCAAGAAGGCTAAGGCCGAAAATCTCGATATTCCCAATGAAGCGATGGTTTATATCGCTAACCAGATCGATACGAATATTCGTGAGCTGGAAGGCGCCCTGATCAGGGTTGTCGCTTACTCCTCGCTCATTAATCAGGATATCTCCTCCCATTTGGCAGCGGAAGCGCTCAAGGATATTATTCCTTCAAGCCGGCCGAAGCTGATTACCATTAACGAGATCCAGCAGAAGGTCGGGGAGTTTTATGGGCTGCGGCTTGAGGAGTTTAAGGCGCGCAAACGGACGAAAGCTGTGGCATATCCGCGGCAAATCGCCATGTACCTCTCTCGAGAGCTTACGGACCACTCGCTGCCAAAGATCGGCGAAGCTTTTGGCGGGCGGGACCATACAACAGTCATTCATGCCCATGAGAAAATTACGCAGCAGCTTAAAATCGATCAGGACTTGTACAAAATTTTGCAAAACCTGACTGAAAAAATCAAAAATCATACGTAAGCCGTTATGCAGAGCAAATTGCGCTGAAAAGTTATCCACTTTTATACGGAAAACGAACACAAGCCTATACACAGTCTATACACATGTGGATAGGCTTGATCTATCAGCGCTTGTCCCACTTATCCACATATTCAGGTCCCCTACTACTACGACTACTAAAAATCTTTAAAAAAACATCATCCATAAGCGGAATAAGACATTCGTGGAACATCCACTATGATTCGCGATGTCTCCCTGCGGATATAGGAGAGAAATTATGAAATTAACGATTTCAAAAAATGAACTAAACGATGCGATCCAGCAGGTAGCGAAAGCAATCTCCTCCAGACCAGCCATACCGATTCTTGGCGGAATCAAAATAGATGTTACCCATCAAGGTGTAACCTTAACAGCAAGCGATACTGAAATATCTATTCAGAGCTTTATCCCGGTAGAACGCGATAATTTATTTATTGCACATGTGGATAAACCGGGAAGCGTTGTACTCCCAGCTAAATTTTTTGTCGAGATTATAAAAAAACTGCCATCCGATAATGTTGAAATTCAAGTAGGCGCCCAGTTCCAAACGATGATCCGCTCCGGCTCCTCCGACATCCAGATGGTTGGTCTTGATCCAGAGGAATTCCCAATTTTGCCGTCTATTGAAGAGAACGGTTTATTTCAAATGCCAGGCGATTTGTTGAAAACGATGATTCGCCAAACGGTACTGGCCGCATCCACCAATGAGCAAACGGCTGTATTAACCGGCGTATTATGGACGCTTAACAACCAGCAGCTGAAATTTATAGCAACAGACCGCCACCGTCTGGCGAGCCGCAATGCGCATACCGAAACGGATCCGGAATATCGTTTCTCTAATGTCATTATTGCTGCAAAAACGCTGGTCGAGCTGTCGAAGCTTGTCCCTGAGCATAATGCGCTCGTGGATATTGTCGTAGCTGACAACCAAGTGATGTTCAAGCTCGGCAATGTGCTGTTCTACACACGTATGCTTGATGGCATGTACCCAGATACTTCAAAGATTATTCCGCAGACGTACAAAACAGAACTTGTCGTCGATACAAAAAATTTGATGGATGCGATCGACCGCGCTTATTTGATGTCGCGTGAGGAGAAGACGAATATTGTGCGTCTGATTACGCTTGATGACAATTCGATCGAAATTTCCTCAAGCTCAACCGAGCTTGGCCGCGTAACGGAGCAGATCGATGCCAAAAAATTTGAAGGCGAGCCGCTGCGCATTTCATTCAACTCCAAATTTATGCTTGATGTGCTCAAAGTAATTGACAGCGAGCAAATTTTCATCGGCTTTACAGGTGCTATGAGCCCGATTATCATTAAGCCGACCGATCATTCGTACAACATGTACGTTATTTTGCCTTACCGGACAACAACGTAGCAGCCTCGCGAGAGTGTTTGCGGAAATTTTAGATAGAGCTCGAGAAGAGGAAGGTGGGCAAGCCACGATGAAGGAAGTTGCCATTCGCACCGAATATATTCCGTTGGGGCAGTTTTTAAAGCTATCGGATTGTATATCCACAGGTGGACAAGCTAAATTTTTTCTGCAGGAGAACAAGATTACGATCAACGGCGAGACGGATAACAGACGTGGACGCAAGCTGTATGTCGGGGACCGTGTCGAAGTAGAAGGCTTCGGTATCTTTACTGTTACCGGTTCATAATGATTAGCTAAGGACCGGGAGGGGCAGCAGACGTGTTTTTAAAAAATATTCATTTGCAAAATTACCGCAACTACGGACAGCTTGAGCTGGAGACGAGTAATCAGGTCAATCTGTTCGTCGGTCCGAACGCCCAGGGCAAGACGAATTTGCTGGAAGCAATATTTGCGCTTGCCCTCACCAAATCGCACCGTACGTCCAAGGACAAGGAGCTGATTGGCTGGGAAGCAGATTCGGCTCGCTTGCAAGGCACGGTAGATAAGCGTTATGGTACGGCTCAGCTAGAGCTGCTGCTGTCGACACAGGGCAAGAAAGCGAAAATTAACGGGCTCGAGCAGCGCAAGCTGAGCAACTTCATCGGGTCGCTGAATGTAGTCATGTTCGCGCCGGAGGATCTCGAAATTGTAAAAGGCACGCCGGGTGTACGCAGACGGTTTCTGGATATGGAAATCGGTCAGGTGCAGCCCGGTTATTTGCATACCCTTCAGCAATACGGCAAGGTGCTTGTACAGCGCAATAACTACCTGAAGTCTGCTTCTCCTGGCTCCATGCAGCAGACGATGCTGGATGTATGGAATACACAGCTCGCCGAGCTAGGTGTTAAAATTATGAAAAAAAGGGAACACTTCATACATAAACTGCAGCGCTGGGCTGAGCAGATCCATTCTGGCATCACGGCTGGCAGCGAACAGCTCACAATTACCTACTGCCCATCGCTTGGCAGCGGCGAGCCGGAAGATGAATCTGTTTTATTTGAGCAATTTATGATAAAGTTAACACAAGTGAAAGAGCAGGAGATTCGCAGAGGGATGTCGCTCGTTGGGCCTCATCGCGATGATTTGGCCTTTTTTATTAACGGCAAAGAGGCATCTGTATATGGTTCCCAGGGACAGCAGCGCACAACCGCACTCTCGCTAAAGCTGGCAGAAATTGAGCTGATTGCTGAGGAGATTGGGGAATATCCGCTGCTGCTTCTTGATGATGTTCTGTCTGAGCTTGACCAGCACCGGCAGACGCAGCTCATAGAAACATTTCAGAGCAAGGTGCAGACGTTCATCACGACAACCGGGCTTGAGAGCGTCAATATTAGCAAGCTGCAGGACGCTTGTATCTATAATGTGCGTGAAGGCCAAGTGACGCGCGGATAAGCGCAAACGATCGGGAGGCGGGGGAGCATGTATATCCATTTGGGCGGCGAGAAAATTATTCGGGCTGCCGAGCTGGTAGCCATTTTCGATATATCCATAGAGCAATCCTCCAAGTTATCCAAACAGTTCGTTGCAGGCGCTCGCAAGCGCAAGGACGTGGAGACGATTGGCGAAGAGGAGCCGAAATCCATCGTTGTTACGAAGCAGAAAATCTATTATTCGCCAATTTCATCCTCTACCTTGAAGAAGCGAGCTCATCATTTTGTAGCGAATGGCTGACAAGGGCTAGAATAACGTGTAGCAAGAGCAGTTGAGAGGAGCAGTGAGCATTAATGTCTTTGAATCCGCAGCATACGTATGACGAGAGTCAGATCCAGGTGCTAGAGGGACTGGAAGCAGTCCGCAAGCGCCCTGGTATGTATATTGGCTCCACAAGCAGCAAGGGACTCCACCATCTCGTATGGGAAGTTGTCGATAACAGTATCGATGAAGCGCTTGCTGGCTATTGTACCGAAATAAATGTGACGATTCATGAAGATAACAGTATTACCGTTGTCGATAACGGACGGGGTATCCCTGTCGGCGAGAACGCCAAGCTGAAGAAATCTACGCTTGAAGTCGTTATGACCGTGCTTCATGCCGGCGGTAAATTTGGCGGAGAAGGCTATAAAGTTTCCGGCGGTTTGCACGGGGTTGGTGTTTCTGTCGTCAACGCTTTGTCGGAGCATGTAGTTGCAACCGTCAAGCTGAAGGGGAAAATTCACCAGCAGGAATATCGCCGCGGAGCACCGGATTCAGATATTAAGGTCATTGGAGAGACGTCGCCGGAGGATACAGGGACGACGATTCGCTTTAAGCCGGACCCGGAGATTTTTACCGAGACGACGGTTTATGAATACGATATTTTGCAGTCCCGGATTCGGGAGCTTGCTTTTCTAAATAAAGGCATTGAACTTACGCTGACTGACGAGCGTACGGGAATGACAAACACATTCAGATACGAAGGCGGCCTTAATGAGTTCGTTCAGTATTTGAACCGGAACAAGGAAGCGCTCCATGAATCGCCGATTTATGTTGAGGGCTCCAAGGATCATATTCAGGTAGAGCTGGGCCTCCAGTATAACGACGGCTATAGCGAAAATATTTATTCGTTCGCGAATAATATTAATACCCATGAGGGTGGAACGCATGAGTCCGGCTTCAAAAGTGCGCTCACTCGGGTTATTAATGACTACGCCCGCAAAACGAACTTGCTGAAGGACAATGATTCCAATTTCTCCGGTGATGATGTGCGCGAAGGCTTGACAGCGATTATTTCGGTCAAAATTCCTGAGCCGCAATTCGAAGGACAGACGAAAACTAAGCTAGGCAACAGCGAGGTTCGCGGTATCGTCGAATCGCTTCTTGCAGAGAAGCTTCAGGAGTTTCTCGATGAGAACCCGGCTGTATCTCGCAAAATTGTAGAAAAAGGCCTTCAGGCAGCTAGAGCACGTGAAGCAGCACGCAAAGCGCGTGAGCTAACGCGCCGTAAGAGTGCGCTTGAAGTCAGCTCGCTTCCAGGTAAGCTGGCGGATTGCTCCTCCAAGGATGCGGCAATCAGCGAGCTGTACATCGTAGAAGGTGACTCGGCCGGTGGTTCGGCTAAGCAAGGTCGTGACCGTCACTTCCAGGCGATATTGCCACTGCGTGGTAAAATCCTGAACGTTGAGCGCGCAAGACTCGACCGGATTCTCGGCAATGCAGAAATTCGAGCGATTATTACAGCGCTTGGAACGGGCATCAGCGAGGACTTCGATTTGGCGAAGGCACGTTATCACAAGGTCATTATTATGACCGATGCCGACGTTGACGGCGCACATATTCGTACGCTGCTGCTGACGTTCTTCTATCGCTACATGCGCAAAATTATCGAAGCGGGCTATATTTATATCGCCCAGCCGCCGCTCTATAAAGTCGAGCGCAACAAGGTCATTCGTTATGCGCAGAACGAGAAGGAACGTGATGCAATTATTGCTGAGTTCGGCCAAACCGGCAAAATTAACATTCAGCGGTATAAAGGCTTGGGCGAGATGGATGCTGTCCAGCTCTGGGAAACCACGATGGATCCGGAAAGCCGTTCCATGCTTCAAGTAACGATTGATGACGCCATTGAAGCTGATACGATTTTTGATACGTTGATGGGCGACAACGTTGAGCCGCGTCGTAACTTCATCCAGCAATATGCTTTAAGTGTTAAAAATCTCGACATTTAGCTTTTCTTTGATTCATTACTCGCTGAATCTTTTAAGTACAGCGGCATAGCTTGCCGCTTTTAAATTATAAATAGCCGTTTCTAGAATGTGTTTTTATACGGAGCCTTGCGCGCAGTATGAGGATATGCACTAGCAGCGGCTATTTTCTTTTATACCGGCCATAGGCAACGGCGTAACGATATATTTTTCGAAACACGGATTTGTCGGGAAGCTTGCGGAAAATAAAAGGATCGGGGCAGGTATTGACCTCTAATATCCATGGGCGCAGCCTCGTATCGATTGCAATATCGACACCGATTTCTTTAATTCGCGGATAAGCCTGATGCAGCTGGTGGACGATGGATAGGCTTAGCTTGTTCAAACGCTGTCTATACGCTTGCTGCTCAGTTGCGGACAGATGACCATTCATGAGCTGTTCGAAAGGCATTGGCGTGCCACCACTATGGTAGTTGGTGACGATTTTTGCAGGATGAGCGAGACGACCGATGATGCCCGTGGCTTCCCAGCTGCCTTGCGGATTTTTCTGTACCATCACGCGGATATCAAAGCGCCGCTTCTGATGGCGAAGCAGGAATATTCCTCTTTGTACGAGGTAGCGTTTGCCCACTTGATAGGGATAAAGGCTGTTGTACAATTGGTCGAAGGTTGCGAACGTGCGGACACTGGTTTCAATCTGGTATCGGAAGCCTCGGCCTGGAGCGGCATATTGCTCGACTCGAATGACCCCTTTTCCAAAGGTGCCGTTGACGGGTTTTACATAAACCATGCTGTATTGGGTGAGCATAGCAAGCAGGCTTTCTTTGCTGAACAGCTCGGTAGCAGGCATGTATTCGCGTAAATGTTCGGAGCGCAGGAGCACCTGTGTTTTAGCCCATTTGCTAGTAACGCGTTGTATAGACAAGCTTGATTCCCCTTTCTTTGAATCACTGCCTGAGCCTATCGTTTCTTATTCCGGCAGGAGACAGAGTTTAGAATGAGTGGTATAATAAAAGTTGGATTTGTTTATTTTATGGCAATCGGAGCGTTACGGAATACGGTATTTAACCTATTTTTTCGACTATGTGCGTAGAATTTAGGTTTAGTATCGTCTTATTTGAGAAAGAACTAGAGAGACAATGATGTTTACAGGTTTGCAGATAGACGTCAGGGAGGTAAAGCATGGCGGAAGAACAATATTCGCAGATTAAAGACCGTGATATAGGCACGGAAATGCGCGATTCCTTTATGGACTATGCAATGAGTATTATCGTAAGTCGCGCATTGCCCGATGTAAGGGATGGACTCAAGCCTGTTCATCGCCGGATTTTATTCGCAATGTCGGAGCTTGGGATGTCACCGGACAAGCCTCACAAAAAATCCGCAAGGATTGTAGGCGAAGTCATCGGTAAGTATCATCCTCACGGTGATTCGGCTGTGTATGAGTCTATGGTGCGTATGGCACAGGATTTCTCAATGAGGTACATGATGGTAGATGGTCACGGCAACTTCGGTTCGGTTGATGGCGACATGGCAGCAGCTATGCGTTACACGGAAGCTCGTCTATCGAAGATTGCAATGGAACTGCTGCGTGACCTTAACAAGGAAACAGTGAATTTCATTCCGAACTATGACGGTGAAGAGAAGGAGCCTGCGGTATTGCCGGCGCGTTTTCCTAACTTGCTAGTCAATGGTGTAACAGGGATAGCTGTAGGTATGGCAACGAACATTCCTCCGCATAATTTGGGGGAAGTTATCGACGGTGTACAGGCGTTGATTGCTAATCCGGATATTACACCGCTTGAATTAATCGATTTTGTAAAAGGTCCTGATTTCCCAACAGCAGGTATTGTTATGGGACTAAGCGGCATTCGTCAGGCTTATTTGACGGGTCGTGGAACGGTGACTATGCGTGCGCGCGCAATGATTGAAGAGAATGGCAACAAAGCGCGTATTATCGTGTATGAGCTGCCTTATCAAGTAAATAAAGCCCGTCTCGTTGAGAAAATTGCTGAGCTCGTTCGGGAGAAGAAGATCGACGGCATTACGGATTTGCGTGATGAGTCTGATCGTAATGGTATGCGGGTCGTTATCGAGCTTCGCCGCGACGTGAATCCTAGCGTAGTGCTCAACAACTTATACAAACAGACGCAAATGCAATCCAACTTCGGCATTAATATGCTAGCGCTTGTAAATGGCGAGCCGAAGACGTTGAATTTGCGCGAAGTACTCTATCATTATTTGCAGCATCAAATCGAGGTTATTCGTCGCCGTACGGAATACGATTTGAAGAAAGCCGAAGCCCGCGCTCATATTTTGGAGGGCTATCGGATTGCCCTTGATCATCTGGATGAGGTTATTGCGTTGATACGCGGTTCCCAAACAGCGGAAATAGCACGTGAAGGTTTGATCACTCGATTCGATCTAAGCCACGAGCAGGCACAAGCCATTCTCGATATGCGTTTGCAGCGCCTTACAGGTCTGGAACGCGATAAGATTGAAGCAGAATATACAGAGCTTCTATTAAAAATTGCCGAATTCAAAGCGATTCTCGCTGATGAGCAGCTCGTGCTTGCTATTATTAGCACAGAGCTCAATGAGATTAGAGATCGTTTTGGCGATGAGCGTCGTACGGAAATTACGGCTAGTGATGAGGAAATTCTGGATGAGGATTTGATTCCTCGCGAGGATGTTATTATTTCCATTACGCACAGCGGCTATATCAAGCGCCTGCCGGTTACGACTTATCGGAGCCAGAAGCGGGGCGGTAAAGGTGTCGTTGGTATGGATACGAAGGACAATGACTTCGTCGAGCATCTTTTTGTATCCAATACGCATCACTACCTGCTCTTCTTTACCAATAAAGGCAAGGTGTACAAGCTGAAAGCTTATGAGATTCCTGATCTCAGCCGGACAGCACGCGGTACGCCGATTATTAACTTAATTCAAATCGAGCAGGGCGAGACGATTAATGCGGTTATTCCTGTACAGGATTTTGACCCTAATCATTATCTGTTCTTCGCAACCCGTCAAGGTGTCGTGAAGAAAACGCCTCTCGATGACTATATCAACATTCGCAAAGTCGGCCTCATTGCCATCTCGCTGCGTGAAGATGATGATCTGATTGGCGTCAAGCTGACAGACGGTCAACAGGAGATTGTTATGGGAACTGCGGAAGGCATGTCGATTCGTTTCTCTGAAAATGACGTGCGCTCTATGGGCCGTTCGGCTACAGGCGTGAAGGGTATCCAGCTTGATGAGAGCGATGCTGTTATTGATATGGATATCGTCATGAATGATAATGATGTGCTGATTGTTACGTCCAAAGGGTATGGCAAACGGACACCAATGAGCGAATATCGTATTCAAAACCGTGGCGGTAAAGGGATTAAGACGCTTAACGTTACGGATAAGAACGGACCGATTGTCAGCTTGAAGGTCGTTGTAAATGATGAGGATCTAATGATTATGACTGCATCAGGCACATTGATTCGGACAAGCATGGAAGGTATCTCTACGATGGGGCGCAATACGCAGGGCGTTAAATTGATTAATACCCGCGATGAAGATACAGTAGCAACGGTTACTCGTA
>NZ_CP150290.1:15000-122500 GCF_038051995.1 Paenibacillus sp. FSL H8-0537
TATAGGTTGAAGGTATACCGTAAGGAGTGCTGGACTGTATTCAAGTGAGAATGCCGGTATGAGTAACGAAAAGACAAGTGAGAATCTTGTCCGCCGAAAGCCTAAGGGTTCCTGAGGAAGGCTCGTCCACTCAGGGTAAGTCGGGACCTAACGCGAGGCCGAAAGGCGTAGTGGAAGGACAACAGGTTCAAATTCCTGTACCACCGTAAACCGTTATGAGCAATGGGATGACGCAGAAGGGCAGTGACGCGGACTGATGGAATAGTCCGTCCAAGCAGTGAGGCTGATGAGTAGGCAAATCCGCTCATCGTGAAGGCTGGGCTGTGATGGGGAGCGAAAATTATAGTAGCGAAGGTCATGCACTCCGGCTGCCGAGAAAAGTCTCTAGCCAGGTGAAGGTGCCCGTACCGCAAACCGACACAGGTAGGCGAGCAGAGCATGCTAAGGCGCGCGGAAGAACTCTCGTTAAGGAACTCGGCAAAATGACCCCGTAACTTCGGGAGAAGGGGTACCTCGGTAGGGTGAATAGCCCGAGGGGGTCGCAGTGAAAAGGCCCAAGCGACTGTTTAGCAAAAACACAGGTCTGTGCGAAGCCGTAAGGCGAAGTATACGGGCTGACGCCTGCCCGGTGCTGGAAGGTTAAGGGGAGCGGTTAGGAGCAATCCGAAGCTGTGAACCGAAGCCCCAGTAAACGGCGGCCGTAACTATAACGGTCCTAAGGTAGCGAAATTCCTTGTCAGGTAAATTCTGACCCGCACGAATGGCGTAACGACTTGGGCGCTGTCTCAACGAGAGATCCGGTGAAATTTTAATACCTGTGAAGATGCAGGTTACCCGCGACAAGACGGAAAGACCCCATGGAGCTTTACTGTAACTTGATATTGAACTTTGGTACGATCTGTACAGGATAGGTGGGAGCCATTGAAGCATGAGCGCCAGCTTGTGTGAAGGCGACGTTGGGATACCACCCTGATCGTATCGGAGTTCTAACCTAGGACCATGAAACTGGTTCGGGGACCGTGTCAGGTGGACAGTTTGACTGGGGCGGTCGCCTCCTAAAATGTAACGGAGGCGCCCAAAGGTTCCCTCAGAATGGTTGGAAATCATTCGGAGAGTGCAAAGGCATAAGGGAGCTTGACTGCGAGACCTACAAGTCGAGCAGGGACGAAAGTCGGGCTTAGTGATCCGGTGGTACCGAATGGAAGGGCCATCGCTCAACGGATAAAAGCTACCCTGGGGATAACAGGCTTATCTCCCCCAAGAGTCCACATCGACGGGGAGGTTTGGCACCTCGATGTCGGCTCATCGCATCCTGGGGCTGAAGTAGGTCCCAAGGGTTGGGCTGTTCGCCCATTAAAGCGGTACGCGAGCTGGGTTCAGAACGTCGTGAGACAGTTCGGTCCCTATCTGTCGCGGGCGCAGGAAATTTGAGAGGAGCTGTCCTTAGTACGAGAGGACCGGGATGGACGTACCGCTGGTGTACCAGTTGTTCCGCCAGGAGCACCGCTGGGTAGCCAAGTACGGACGGGATAAGCGCTGAAAGCATCTAAGCGCGAAGCCCCCCTCAAGATGAGATTTCCCAATTTAGTAAGACCCCTTGAAGACGACGAGGTTGATAGGTTCGGGGTGGAAGCGCAGCAATGCGTGCAGCTGACGAATACTAATCGGTCGAGGGCTTATCCTAAACAACACGCTAAATGTTTTAAACTTTGTCTTTCGCATCCAGTTTTGAGGGTAGCAATACCCGTACGCAATCCGTTTGGTGGCGATGGCGGAGGGGAACCACGCGTTCCCATCCCGAACACGACCGTTAAGCCCTCCAGCGCCGATGGTACTTGGACCGCAGGGTCCTGGGAGAGTAGGACGTCGCCAAGCACGAGAAGCCTGTCGCAGTTTGCGGCAGGCTTTTTGTTTCGTTTTTTAACAAAACCTTATGAATTTGAGGTTTAATATACATAAAAAGAAGCTGATCCTCCATTTCTGGCTGAGGAACAGCTTCTTTTTAATGATAATAAATATAATGCAGCTATGAAGTAGCAAGTTAACGGTGGTAGTACGAGGCTTCGTATTTTCCTAGACGGAGAATGCCTTCTTTTTTTTGCTTGCGGAAGGTAACGGATAATAGGAGGCGTGGAACGATGAGCCACAGATGCCAACAGATGATGCTGATCATGAGCGATTCCGAAATCCATGGATATAAGATGCCTGTCCCGCAAAGTCCTATCCAGAACAACTGGCGATGTACGCGGCGAAAAAGCTGAAGCTTAATATCGTTGGCAGGCTTAAAGCCGAACCAAGGTGGCGTGATACCCCAGACCCAGCGGCGATCAGCTGCCTCATCCACTCGAATAAAGGTTAGCAGCAAGATAATGAGATGAATGACCTGAATGACTGCAAAGCCGAACAACCAGCTGAAAAGTCCATCTCTTCCATACATAATAAGCTGAAAAGCCACGAATATAACCGCAATAAGGATATGGCTTTGGACAAGCTCTGGCCTAACGATTTTGCGTTTAACGAGCTGGTATTGATAAATCGTTGCAGCTTGCTGCTCAGATAATGATTGACGCATCTTTCTAACATCCCTCCATAACGTTCAAGCCTGTCCTATATATATCGGTTAATTAGAGTCTTCCCGCGATAGCATACGGGTAATTTTGTATTCACCATCTGGGCTCTCGCGGCATACGATATATAAATATTTGAAATGGGCTATGAAACAAGTTTAAAAAGCTAGAATATATGCCATAATAGTAGCTATAGAGTTGGGATGAAAGGCGGGATTCAAATGCTTGAAAATCATCAGCTTCATTGTATTATATGCGGTGAGCATAAAGCCGAAGGTGAAGGAATTCGCATCGTTACTGAATTTATATGCCAATCATGCGAAATTGAAATGGTGCAAACCGATGTTAAAGATGCTAAATATCCGTTCTTTATCCATCAGATGAAGCAAATCTTCATTGAAAAAAACGCTTGAGCGAACTCTAACTAGAGAATTCGCTCTTTTTTTCTTGAAATATAAGCATGTTCAAATCCTTTAAAATAGATTTAAGTTTATAGTGAAAGGAACGGCTATCTTTGATGCAACATGTACATGCTCCATTATATGAAATGCTGCTTAAACATACAGATTCGCAGCCGGTTAGTTTCCACGTACCTGGGCATCGCTACGGCCAGGCATTTAGAGTGGATAAGCCAGAGTTGGAAGGCGAAGGGCTGGAGCCCGTTTTTATAAAAGAAATGAAAGAGACTTTTGCAGCGATTATGAAGCTGGATGTGACAGAACTGTCCGCTACGGATGATTTGCATCATCCAGAGGGAGCCATTGCCGAAGCGCAAAGCTTGGCAGCACGCTGCTTTGGCGCGGAGGAAAGCTTTTTTCTCGTGGGAGGGAGCACCTCTGGAAATCTAGCTATGCTGCTGGCTGTATGTGAGCCTGGGGATTATATTCTTGTACAGCGCAACGTGCATAAGTCAGTCATTAACGGCTTGAAGCTGGCGGGTGCCAGGGCGGTATTTATAATGCCGCAAATCGATGAATCAACAGGAATTGCGACGCAGCCTTCCCTAGCACAGGTAAAGATAACGATGGACTTATACCCGCAGGCGAAAGCTGTATTTCTCAATAATCCGAATTACTATGGGATGAGCGTGAACCTCCAGCCTTATGCTGAAGCGATTCATCAGGGCGGCATGCTGCTGCTTGTCGATGAAGCACATGGTGCCCATTACGGCCTGCATCCTGAGCTGCCAGGCTCAGCGATTGCGGCCGGTGCTGATGCCGTCGTGCAGTCCACTCATAAAACGCTCACTGCACTTACAATGGGAGCGATGCTACATGTGCAGGGGGAGCTTATTAACCGATTTGCAGTACGGGAAGCTTTAGCTACGATCCAAAGCTCAAGCCCTTCTTTTCCAATAATGGCCTCGCTCGATATTTCCCGTGCAATGATAGAGGCAGCAGGAGCTGAATGGTTTGAAGATGCTCTAGCTGCTGCGGCATATTTGCGTATGGGAATAGAAAAGAGCTGTGCGGCAATTGAGATATTAACACCGAATGCGGATAGGTTAGCAGTATCGCCTGCTTACAATCAATTAGATCCATTGCGAATTATAGTATGGGATCGAACGGGTACGTTAAGTGGTTTTGAAATATTGAAGCTGCTGGAACAGCAGGCGTGCTGGGCAGAAATGGCGGATACGCGCCATGTCGTTCTTTTGCTGGGGATAGCCATTCAGTTCGTGGACGTGGATCGTCTTATTCATGCCTGTCAGGCGATAGAGATGATTATCGCTTCTAAAGGACGGGTAATAGCTGAACAACCGCCTGCAAGAGCTGGGAGCCCTCTGTTTTTACCAAAATCGGTAGAGCCTATTACCTTCTCGAGAGCAAGTATTGGGTTCGTGGTAAGAGTAAAGCTGGAAGATGCGGTAAATTGTAAGGCGGCAGAGATGGTCGTTCCTTATCCGCCAGGCATACCAATTGTATATCCCGGAGAACGGCTGACTGTGGAAATACTGGGCTATATAAAGGAGCTTGCAAGCAGTGGAGCGAAGTTCCAAGGAGCGGTAGATCCAGCCATGCAATCCATTGCAATCGTGGAATAAATATGATTAAGCGGCAAAAGCTCGTATACAAGGGAAAGTCGCTTTGTTAAAATGGAAGTAAGCATTTCGCTGAAAAATTCAGTTTCATAGATTAGGAGTTACGAACCGTTGAATAAGGGTATTTTCATTACAATAGAAGGCGGCGAAGGAGCGGGGAAAACGACACTGATTGAACAGCTTGCGCATAAGATGCAGCAGCAGGGCATAGCAGTGTTGACCACTCGTGAGCCGGGAGGCATTCCTATTGCGGAGAAGATCCGATCGGTCATACTGGATCGGAATCATACCGCAATGGATGCTAGGACAGAAGCACTCTTGTATGCGGCTTCAAGGCGACAGCATCTTGTAGAGAAGGTCATGCCAGCACTTACAGCAGGCAAGCTTGTTATTTGCGACCGTTTCGTGGACAGCAGCCTAGCCTATCAGGGACATGCGCGCGGACTTGGCATGGAAGAGGTATGGTCGATTAACCAGTTTGCAATTGAAGGTGCGATGCCGCAGCTCACGATTTACATGGAT
The DNA here is from genome assembly GCF_038051995.1 of Paenibacillus sp. FSL H8-0537. Lineage (NCBI taxonomy): Bacteria > Bacillati > Bacillota > Bacilli > Caryophanales > Paenibacillaceae > Paenibacillus > Paenibacillus sp. FSL H8-0537. Next base: position 20,131 of record NZ_CP150290.1, read on the forward strand.
GTGACGCCAGATGTAGGTCTTGCCCGTATTGGACAATCGGATGAGCGTGAGATTAATCGGCTTGATTTGGAGGAAATCGCTTTTCATGAGCGAGTAAGGGAAGGTTATTTTATATTGCTGAAGAAGTTTCCTGAACGAATAGTCCGAGTCGATGCGAATCAGGAGCCGGATATTGTGCTCAACGATGTTTTGACCGCAATAGAGAGCCGGATCTAGCATTTTTTGGATAAAGCAGAGTTAACAGTTTACGTTTAAACGACAACAAATAATGGGAGGAATCAGGATGAAATTAGTCATTGCGATTATTCAGGATAAGGATAGCAACCGCTTGTCGAATGCGCTTGTGACAGAAGGATTTCGGGCAACGAAGCTGGCAAGTACTGGCGGTTTCCTGCGCGCTGGCAATACAACATTTATGATTGGTATTGAAGACGAGCGCGTACATGAAGTGTTTCAAGTGATTAAAACCAACTGCAAAGTGCGCGATCAACTAGTTACGCCTGTATCGCCAATCGGCGGCTCAACGGATTCTTATATTCCTTTCCCGGTAGAAGTACAAGTTGGTGGTGCTGCTGTATTCGTCGTTCCGGTTGAACGCTTTGAACATTTCTGATTGGACGTGATAACGGATGAAAATTGATCAAGGCTTTCGTCCGCTTGGGGCAAATCGCGCGAATAACGACCTAGCTTCCAAGCAGCCGCAGATGAAGAGCTTCGGCGATGTTATGGTTCAGCAGGAAGCACAGCGGACACAAGAGCAGTTGCAGCAGAAGCTGCAGGACATTCATAGGCAGGGCGATCATTTATCCAGAGTGATGACGGTGCGCGAATTAAAGCTGTACCGCCAGATGGTAAAGAAATTTCTGGAGGACACCGTTAGGCGCGGTATCGGGCTTAAAGAGCTGAGAGGCTTTGACCGCCGAGGCCGCACGAAGCGCTATAAGCTGCTTGACGAGATTGATGCAGAGCTCGTTAACATGGCTGAGGAGCTGCTGGAGACCGAAGAAGGGCGTATTGAATTGCTAGCCCGAATTGGTGAAGTGCGTGGCATGCTGATTAATTTATTGTTTTAGGTCGGGAAGGCTACGATCGAGGAAGGAATATTTGAGCTTATGAGCATGGAGCAGCTAACCGGTCAATGGAAAGCGAAGCGTATTTTACAGCATGCGCTGCAAAGCGGTAAAGTATCGCATGCTTATTTATTTTATGGACCGAAGGGCAGTGGCAGACTGGCGATGGTGGAAGCTTTCGCTAAAGCATTATTCTGTACAAGCGGTGGAGATGATGCCTGTGGCCACTGCTTGGAATGCCGCAAGTTCGATAATAACAATCAGCAGGATATGATTCGGATCGCTCCGGAAGGTCAGTCGATTAAGATTGATCAAATTCGTGAGCTGCAGCGGGAGCTTGGACTGCGGGGCAGCGGGGCGAAACGAAAAGTATACATGATTGAGCGAGTAGAGACGATGACGCTTCAAGCGGCAAACAGCCTACTGAAATTTTTGGAGGAGCCGCTATCCCCTGTTGTAGCGATATTAATAACCGATAATGGACAAGCTGTTCTGCCGACCATTCGTTCGCGCACACAGTGGGTGCCGTTCCTCCCAATGTCTTCCGCCGAGATGCTTCAAACGTTAACAAATGAAGGACTGCCCTCCATTCTTGCCCGCGCAGCTGTACAGCTGAGCTCAGGATTGGACGGTGCTAGGGAAATCATCCAGCAGAATCAGTTTGCAGAAATCCGAAACGTAGTGATACAATTAGGGAAGGACAGTCTGACCCGATTCACCGCGGCAATGATTACCGTCCAGCAGCAGTTCATTAAGAAGGATATTGGTGAAGATCCACAGCTGCTGTTATCTCTGTTTGTATTATGGTTTAAGGACATGATTAAATTTCAGGCCGGAAGGCAAGAAGATATTGTATATATAGATCAGTTGGAATGGATAAGCAAGCATGCATTCAGCCGGCCAGTTGAAGGCTGGGTCACTTGCATGGAGCACACACTCGAAGCAAGCAAGCGTATTCGGTCGAATGTATCTGCTCAACTCGCATTAGAGCAATTAATGGTAAACTTACAGGAGGGCTAAATCCTTGTATAATGTCGTGGGTGTCCGCTTTAAGAAAGCGGGTAAGATTTATTACTTTGATCCAGCCCTGCATCCCGTTGACAAGGACCAGCATGTCATTGTTGAGACGGCCAGGGGGATCGAGTATGGCAAAGTAGTGGTTGGACAAAAGCAAGTCGGTGAATCGGATGTTGTCCTTCCGTTAAAGCGCGTTATACGAATCGCCAGCGACGTGGATGCGAAGGTGGTAGAAGAGAATCGTTCTGCTGCTCAAGCTGCATTCTCAACCTGTTCAGACAAAATAAAAGACCATCAGCTGAAGATGAAGCTGGTTGATGTCGAATTTACGTTCGATCGCAACAAGATCATTTTTTATTTTACAGCTGAGGGCAGGGTGGATTTTCGCGAGCTTGTGAAAGACTTGGCTAGCGTATTTCGTACCCGGATCGAGCTGCGGCAAATCGGGGTTCGCGACGAGGCGAAGATGCTTGGCGGCATTGGACCATGTGGGCGGATATTATGCTGCTCCTCATGGCTGGGCGATTTCGAGCCAGTCTCAATCAAGATGGCGAAGGATCAGAATTTGTCGCTCAATCCGACAAAGATCTCTGGTTTATGCGGCCGCTTGATGTGCTGCTTGAAATACGAGCATGACAATTATGAAAGCTCGAGAGAAGAGCTTCCAGCCATCGGTAAAATCGTTATCACTTCGCTTGGTGAAGGCAAGGTAACGGGAATCAATGTTGGTTCCAAAACCGTGTACGTGCACTTGTTTGAAGTTTCGGGGAAACCGAAGGAACTTCCGTTAGACGATGTCATTTTGAAATGACAGCATTAAGAACAATTCATAGCATGTCCAAACGACCAAGCGCAATGCTTACAGCTAAGGTGCAAGACGATGCTTGAAGCTCTGGGGTGGGAACTTGGAGAAAAAAGAGATTTTTGTTCAAATGGATCAGCTTGATAGCCAAATGGGCGAGTTTCATCGCCAAGTTGGGGATCTGAAGCTGCGAGTGAAGGAACTGCTTGAAGAGAATAAGCGGTTAAGCATGGAAAACCATCAGCTGCGCAAAATTTTGAAACGGGAAACTGTTCCGCCACAAGTGGAGGAGCCTTTGCCAGTCAAGGCAGCAGGAGCTTCAAAATCAGCTGCGGGCAAGACGATGGGGACGAGCACAAAGGTAGAGCAGCAGGCAGAAGCAGCCGATCTGTTCACCTCTGCGGAAGATGCAGCTGCATATTCCGTAGGAGAAGGGCATGATAATTTGGCCAGACTTTACCATGAAGGCTTTCATATCTGCAATGTCTATTATGGGCATTTGCGGACAGAAGGAGATTGTCTCTTCTGCTTATCCTTCTTAAATAAATAATGCAATCGGTCAACACTATGCCGTCCTTGCTAAGAGGACGGTATCTTTATGTCAAGGGAGCAGTGGGAAAGTCGTGGAAGATCAAATCAAGCTGGAAGCCAATGAACGATTGGACGATTTAATGATGGATACCGGACTGCGAATTATCCAGAGCAGGGAAGTATTCAGCTTTTCAACTGATGCAGTACTGCTTTCCAACTTCGCAAGCATTCCGAAGAAAGGAAAGATTATTGACCTTTGTACAGGGAATGGAGTCATTCCATTGTTACTGACAGGGCGGACGAAAGCGCAAATTGATGCGGTGGAAATTCAGCCTAGACTTGCAGATATGGCTAGGCGGAGCGTTAGCCTGAATGGGCTGGAGCAGCAAATTAATATTGTAGAAGCTGATTTGCGACATTTTGCAGCGAATAAAGCGATTTATGGAACTTATGATGCGGTGACGGTAAACCCACCTTATATGTCGGCTGAAGCAGGCGACTCTAATGAAAATGAGCATTATGCGATTGCCAGGCACGAGGTGCATGGCACCTTGCAGGATATTGTTGAAGCATGCTCAAGACTTGTGCGTCCAGCTGGAAAGGTCGCTATGGTTCACCGCCCATCACGCTTTGTAGAAATTATTGAGACGATGCGCAAGTATAAGCTGGAGCCGAAGCGGGTACAGTTCATTCATCCGAATAAAAATGGCGAAGCGAATATGGTGCTTATTGAGGCTATGCGTGATGGAAGACCAGAGCTGAGGCTGCTGCCGCCGATTATGGTATATGATACTTAGCCTAGTGGAATGCTAGAAGGAGGGCTCAACAATGTTTGTACAAAAAAGCTTTAGCGGGCCACAGCAAAATGGTGCCGGGACGTTATATTTAGTCGGAACACCAATCGGAAACTTAGAGGATATGACCTTTCGCGCGATTCGCACGTTGAAAGAAGTTGATCTTATAGCTGCCGAGGATACGAGACAGACACGTAAGCTTCTTTCCCATTTTGAAATTGCGACACGCCTTGTCAGCTATCATGAACATAATAAGCAAGCGAGTGGCACTGAGCTTATAAGATTACTGCAAGAGGGCCAATCCATTGCTCTTGTAAGCGACGCGGGGCTGCCTGCTGTCTCCGATCCCGGTGCGGATTTAGTAGCCGAGGCGGTGGAGCAGGGTATTTTTGTCGTTCCGATTCCTGGTGCAAATGCGGCCTTGTCGGCTTTAATTGTATCCGGCTTGCCAACGGAGCGTTTTATGTTTGCGGGATTTCCGCCGCGCGAGAAACGGTCGCTTGCGAAGTGGCTGCTTCAGCTTCATGCACAGGAAGGCACCTTGATGCTGTATGAGTCGCCGCATCGCTTACGAAAGACACTGGAGGCCATACTGGAGCATCTGGGAGATCGCCGCATCGCGATGGTGCGGGAGCTGACGAAACGTTTTGAAGAAATGGTGCGTGGGACAGTAACGGAATGTATCGCTTGGATTGAGGAAAATCCGCCTTTAGGGGAGTACTGTCTTATAATAGAAGGAAGTAACTCGGATGAGAATACGGGGGAACTTGCTGCCGCTTGGTGGGCGGAGCTGAGCATGGAAGAGCATGTGCAGCATTATGAAGCAGAGCTTGGACGTAAGGATGCGATTAAAAAGGCGGCTACAGATCGTGGTCTATCAAAACGTGATGTTTATAATGAAGTAAACCGCTAGAAAAACAAAAAATAGAGAAAAAAAGACCTTCCTGGCCGGGTTCTAGCGCAGGAAGGCAATAAGGAGTATTAAAAGGTTAGAATTAACTAGTTGAATAAGGTTATTATAACCTATTTTTTTTATTTTGTCACAGGTGAAGGCATTTCTGATAAACAAATGTGACAAACAATTTTTCCTTTGAAGTAAGATACGTTCTCAGCGTTACCACAGAAGATACAAGCTGGCTCGTATTTCTTCAACATAATGCGCTCGCCGTCTACATAAATCTCTAGTGCATCTTTCTCTCCGATACCAAGCGTACGGCGAAGCTCGATAGGAATAACAACGCGACCTAATTCATCAACCTTACGGACAATACCTGTGGACTTCATCATAATAATTTGTTTCCCCTCTCATCAAAAAGTGTATTCGTCACTTTTCGACATAGTTTCTCTTTTTATGTCTACTATAATACCAACGTTTCCCATAATAGTCAACTGAAATTATTGAAGAAAAATGCAGCTACTAAGGGAATTTGACTATATAGTAAGGTCATATTACTCTTACTATAGAATACAACAGCTTCGACATTTTGGAAACTGTTTTGCGACATTCTTCGACATATTTTTTACTTTTTTATGTCGAACCAGAGAACAAAAGGAGTTGATTTGTTGAATGAACCGACAGCTATCGGAGGAAAAGGTGTTTAAGGACCCCGTTCATAAATATATTTATGTTCAGGATCAGACAATATGGGATTTAATCAACACGAAGGAGTTTCAAAGATTACGGCGTATACGGCAGCTTGGAACCTCTTATCTCACTTTTCATGGCGCTGAACACAGCCGATTCTCCCATTCCCTTGGCGTGTATGAAATCACTAGAAAAATTATTTCACAATTCGAGCGCAATGGTTTTCCCGGCTGGCCGCAGGAGGAGCGGCTGTTGGCGCTTTGCGCTGCTCTGCTGCATGACGTTGGTCACGGGCCATTTTCCCATTCGTTGGAGCAAGTATTCGATACCCATCACGAGCAGTGGACCTGCAGCATTCTGCTCGAGGATACCGAGGTCAATCGTGTACTACGAAATGTAGCAGACGACTTTCCTGAACATGTAACTGCTGTTATTAATAAGACTTATCCAAATCCAATTGTCAGCGGGTTGATTTCCAGCCAGCTTGATGCGGACCGTATGGACTATTTATTGAGGGATGCCTATTTTACAGGCGTTAATTACGGCAACTTTGACCTGGAGCGGATTTTGCGCGTGCTCCGTCCTATAGATGGAAAGATCGTTGTTAAAGAAAGCGGCATGCACGCCGTAGAGCATTATTTGATGTCCCGCTATCAAATGTATTGGCAAATTTATTTTCATCCGGTGACGAGAAGCTCGGAAATCATCCTTAGACAAATATTTCGTAGAGCGAAGGAGCTTTATGAGGGTGGCTATGCTTTTGGCTGGATGCCGGAGCCGCTGAAACGGCTGCTTGACGGGACAATTGCAGTTAAACAATATTTGAAGCTGGATGAGGCCTATTTGCAGACGGCCTTTACAGAATGGGGCGACGAAGGCGATGAGCTGCTCGCAGAGCTATGTGATCGTTTTCTGACGCGTCGCCTATATAAATACATTATGCTGGATAAACCGGATATTAGCCTCTTTAATGAAGTAAGACAACAATTTGCAGCGATCGGATTGAATCCGGATTACCATATGGAAATTGATTTTCCATTTGATCAACCATATGATGTGTATCAGCCTGATACGAAAAAAGGCGGAAAAGAGGAAAAGACACCGATTTTGTTAATGGACGGGTATGAGGCTGTCAGTGAAATTTCCACGAAATCCGACATCATTCGTTCCATCACTGGGCTTCATCAGGGCCAGTCCCATTTGTATTATCCGGAAGAGAAGCTGCGCGCTTCCGCTGATCAATTAAGCGATAAAGTACGAAAGTTATTTAAAATATAGGAAAGTATATGATTTTGCCATACTTTCTCTATATTTCTCGGACGGCTTTCGACCGCTTCACCTTAAACTATAATATAGAAGGAGTTTGCTGAGCTATGATTTCTTTATTCGACACACACACGCATTTGGACTCCCCGCATTTTGACGAAGACCGCGAAGCCGTTATCGAAAGAGCGCGTGCAGCAGGGGTGGATTTAATGGTCAATATTGGTTTTAATAGGGAAACGATTCCAACTACGCTTGCACTTGCAGAAAAATATGATTTTATATACGCCGCGGTCGGCTGGCATCCCGTTGACAGCATAGATATGCTGCCAGAGGATCTTAATTGGATTGAGGATCTGTGTTCTAATCCCAAAGTGGTAGCCATTGGCGAAATCGGACTGGATTACCATTGGGATACGTCCCCTAAGGACGTACAACACCGTGTATTTCGCGAGCAAATTCGATTAGCCAAAAAGCTGAAAAAACCAATTATTATTCATAATCGCGATGCTCATGAGGATGTTGTCAAGCTACTGAAGGAGGAAAATGCATCTGAAGTCGGAGGCATTATGCATTGTTTTTCCGGGAGTCCAGAAACGGCTCAAAAATGCCTAGATATGAACTTCTATATTTCGTTCGGTGGACCGCTTACATTCAAAAATGCAAGGGTGCCAAAAGAGGTGCTTGCGATGGTTCCGAGTGACCGAATTTTGATCGAAACGGATGCTCCATATTTGACCCCACATCCATTCCGTGGGAAACGAAATGAGACGTCTTATGTGTCGCTCGTTGCGGAAGCGGCAGCAGAAATATTAGGAAAATCAGTGGCCGAAATCGCCAATTTGACGACCGAAAACGGTAAAAAATGTTTTGGAATTGAGTAAAAACGGCTATAAAAGCGAGAATAAGTGACCTTTCCGGCGATAAAACTAATTTTTCATGCTGAAATAGACTCTCTTTTCCGTAAATATCCTAAAATTTCGCTTAAATCGGTTTTTATCTGATCTTTACAATTAGGCTCCGATGAAGGTATGATTCATTTCAGAGCTTTAAATTTTTGTATTGGATTTCCAGTTTGCGCTTAATCTTCGAACTTTGGAGAGCGGGGGAACCAGGCACGATGCTGTGAGGAAATTGCGGATCACATTGCACGCGCACTTGAATTTCTTCTAGGGGTGAATTTGGCGGGGATTGCCATGAGCATTCTTCCGACGATAGGGCAGCTCTCTTGCCCGAACCCGACAGCTAACCTCGTAAGCGTTTATAGAGAGTGATCAACCTCGTGCATCCACCATTCCTGAATAGTCTATTCGACGTTCCCGGGAAGCCACGATACAGATCCTCTGTCGACGGGCTTTCTTTTTATTTTTGAATATTGGGTAAACCGTCGTCATAGGGTAAATCTAGGAGGTTGCAGAGGAAATATACTGGAGCGTGCTATAAGCACGCCAATATACTATAGTCGCGTCAATGGTATCATGCGTAATTCGACGGCGGGGCTATGAAGGAGGACCGATGAAGTGGGCATTATTCAAGCAAGTGAGACCCATGGGAAACGATCATCCAGCATGTCTTTCGCATTGCGATGGAAGCGTGAAAACTTGCGTTTGATTCTTTTGAGTACTACGATCTCAATCGCTATGACTTTCATGTTTTTGGTGTTGTTGTACGGATCGGCTGACAAAAGCGTATCCGTAGTAGTGAATGGACAAGAAACTGTTGTTTCAACGAAGCAATGGGTCCTGCAACGCCTACTGGATGAACAAGCTATTACAATTGGCCCGCATGACGAGGTATCTGTACCTCTGAATACGGCAGTAAAGGAAGGGGACCGCTTTGAAATTAAGCATGCGGTACCGCTACTTGTAAAAGCTGATGGCAAGACATCAACGGTGTACACGACAGAGAAAACCGTGCAGGCAGCGATAAAGAAATTAAATATTCCTGTTGAAGATGATGATAAAGTATTACCTTCGCTTGGCTCGGGCGTCAGCGCGGATATGACCGTAACGGTCATTCGCGTCGATACGAAGCTTGGCAAGTCGTCCAGCACAACACCGTTCACCATTGTGAAGAAGGAAGATCCGAACCTGGAAGTAGGCAAGGAGAAGGTTGTGCAGACGGGCAAAGAAGGCGTCGTAACGATCAAAATTGAGAAGCAGTTCGAAGATGGCGTGCTAGTCTCCAAGAAAGTGGTAGACAAGGTAGTCGAATCGGCTGCGGTTAATCAGGTCGTTGCAATCGGTACGAAAAAGCCGGAGCCTAAGGTTACTGTGCTGTCCACAGCGACAACCAGCAACAATGTAACGGTAGACGGCACCACGCTCACATCCAAAAAGGTGCTTAGCAACGTCACCTTGACGGCTTATTCAGCTGGCTTAGCTTCGACGGGCAAGAGCGAAGGCCACCCGGATTACGGTATTACGGCTTCAGGTGCTAAAGTATCGGAAGGACGGACGATTGCCGTGGACCCGGATGTCATTCCACTCGGTTGGTGGGTGTACATCGAAGGTATTGGTTTCCGCCGCGCTGAAGATACCGGAAGTGCGATCAAGGGCAGTAAGATCGATGTGTATTTTGACAGTGAAAAGCAAGCTAATCAATTCGGGAAGAAAAAAGGTTTTACCGTCTATGTGATTGGTCCTAATAAGCCATCTCTTAGCTAATTAGCATCAGTTCTTTATGGATTGTGCTCTAGTTTATCGCAATCATAAGCTAAATATGACAGGTTACGGAAGAGGCCTTGCCTCTTCTTTTTGTTTGCGTAAGATTCGCTTGAATAGCTAATTGGGGGTATAATAAAACAGACGCGAATGAGCGGGTTGTTGTTGCAGCAATCGCCCATTCTTTTGAAATATATGCATGTATAAGTTTCCCTTTGCGAAAGGATTGTTCGATGTGATCAAGGAAATGATTGTAGTAGAAGGCAAAGAGGATACGGTGGCGATTAAGCGGGCCGTTGAAGCCGATACGATAGAGACGAATGGATCGGCCATTGGCGAGGATGTGCTGCGGCGCATTGCGCTGGCACAGGAGCGCCGTGGCGTTATTATATTTACAGATCCGGACCATGCAGGAGAGCGTATTCGCAAAATCGTCGCTCAGCGCGTGCCGGGCTGCAAGCATGCTTTTTTACCGCAGGAGCTGGCCTCCTATAAAGGGGATATCGGCATTGAGAATGCGGCTCCTGATGCAATCAGGCAGGCGCTCTCGGAGCTGCGGACAGAAACGGCTGCAAGCGTGGGGGCCATTACTTGGGATGATTTGATGGCGGCTGGCTTAATCGTGCATGAGGAAGCGGCGAAGCGGCGGCTGGTTATGGGCAAGCTGCTGGGCATCGGCTACGCTAACGGGAAGCAGTTCTATAAGCGCTGCACAAGCTTTTGCATTACGCGCGAGGAGTTTGAGAAGGCGCTGCAAGCCATGGAACAACAGGAACAGGGGTGATGAGGGCGTATGACGGAGCAACAAGGGTTGAATAAAAGCGCGGTTAAGACCGCAGAGGTAGCCACGCCTAAACGGACGAAGGAAATAATAGCAAAGTACGGGTTTTCCTTTAAAAAGAGCTTAGGACAAAACTTTCTCATTGACCAAAATATATTAAACAATATAGTCAGTGCAGCTGAGCTTGACGAGACAAAAGGGGCACTTGAGATCGGCCCTGGTATTGGAGCGTTGACGCAGCGCCTTGCGGCAGTTGCGGGTACCGTAACCGCTGTTGAAATCGACAATCGGCTCATTCCGATTTTGCATGATATTTTCGAAAACGAGGCGAATGTGGGCATTGTGCACGGCGATGTGCTCAAGCTAGACCTGAAGCAGCTGTTCGAAGAGCGTTTCAGCGGCGTAACGGGCGTTAGCGTCGTGGCGAACCTGCCTTATTACGTGACGACACCGATTCTGATGAAGCTGCTGGAGGAGCGCCTGCCGCTGGAAAATATCGTCGTCATGATCCAGAAGGAAGTCGCACAGCGGATGGCAGCGAAGCCGGGCGGAAAGGAATATGGCAGCCTGAGCGTGGCTGTACAGTATTATTGCGAGCCTAAGCTCGTCTGTACAGTTCCTCATACGGTGTTCATACCTCAGCCGAACGTAGACTCGGCGGTTATTAAGCTTGCGCTGCGGGACAAGCCGGCTGTTGATGTGCCCGATGAGGCACATTTCTTCCGCATTGTGCAGGCCAGCTTCGCACAGCGCCGCAAGACGCTCTACAACAATTTGACGGCGCTTGTGGGCAAAGAACAGCGGGAGGCGCTGACAACGCTCCTGCAGGGGCTTGCGATCGATCCTGCGCGGCGGGGTGAAACACTGTCGCTGGAGGAATTCGCCAAGATCAGCCGCGCATTTTTGGAAGTGGGCTGGAGAGGCTAAATAAAGATGGGCGCCGCCGGGCAATAGCTCCGGGGCGCCCGTTTGATTTTTCCGCACACTACACGCCATTTGCCCATAGGATAGACGAAGAGGTGATTTACCTATGGAGCAAGGGGAGCTGGTCGTCCGCAAATCGTATGGCGGTGACGTGCTATTCCGCGTAGAAGCTGTTCGAACGGATCATGCCCTGTTGAAAGGCACGGATTACCGATTGCTTGCGGATGCACCGATTCCTGATTTATCGGTTGTTCGCGATCCAAAGAAAGAAAAAGCTACGCAGCTGGTCCGAGTGAAAGTAAATGACTCGCTCAGCCGCATACGTCAGCAGCATGAGCAAATGGCCGTTCAGGTGAAGGCGGATATTCGGCATGCGATGCCACAAAGCCAGCCTTTCTTCGAGGTGCCCGGCAAAGTGCTGCATTTGGACGGTGACGGCAATTATTTGCGTAAAAGCATGCAGCTGTACCAGACGATGAACGTACCGGCGCATGGCGTGCATGCGCATGAGTCACAAATGGCTGATTTGCTTTATCGGCTGCTGCCTCAAGTGAAGCCGGACATTGTGGTCATTACGGGGCATGACGGCGTGCTGAAAACAAGGCTGGAAGCAGATCTACACAGCCTGAGCAGCTATAAAAACTCGCAGAGCTTCTATAACGCGGTCCGCGTAGCGCGGGATTACGAGAAGAATCGCGACGGCCTTGTCGTCATTGCAGGAGCGTGCCAGTCGCATTTTGAAGCGCTGCTGCAAGCCGGCTCGAACTTCGCAAGCTCGCCCGGGAGAATTTTGATTCATGCGTTAGACCCGGTATACATTGCAATCAAAGCAAGCTATACGTCCATACGCGATACCATTAACCTGGCAGATGTCATTCATGGCACGATCAGCGGTATTGATGGCGTAGGCGGCATTGAGACGCTGGGAAGGTACCGCATTGGCTTGCCAAAGCCTAAAATTAAGGCAGCAGAGTCATCCTTGCAAAGCATTTCTTAACAAATGGCCGAGTGCAGTTGAGACTCGCAACCGTTCTCGGCTCCATTGATTTTATAATTTTTCGATAAATTATTCATGGAATGATAAAAATGGATGAAAACACCGTTGACAATTAAATAAGTTGACTGATATAATATTTTGCTTTGTTTGACAACCCCTCTCCATTTTGTTATAATGGACAAGGAAAGAGGTGGTAGTGGACAATGGCAAAAAATGCCCTACTGGATATAAAACGCAATTTGGAAGCTCATGTGGGCTCCAAGATTCGTCTGCGAGCAAATGGCGGTCGTCGTAAGACCGTTGAGCGCACCGGTGTGTTGGAAGAAACCTACCCTTCTGTTTTCATTGTTAAACTGGATCAGGAATCGCAGTCATTCAAGCGTGTTTCCTACAGTTATGCGGATATACTGACGGAGTCGGTGGAAGTGACCGTATGCAATGATGAAGGTCAAGTCCGAATTACCCAGACATAACATCAGATCTATAGATGCCGGTAGGCTATACTAAACGCGGAGACGACAGTTCTTCGCGTTTTTTTTCATTTTCCAAGCTGGAAGCGGTCGGTTGGTGGTCAAGCGTATAGGGCGGCTGGGTTGTCGCATACTAAGGGGGCATAACCAATTCAGCAGCATGGGAGGACCTCACGCATGAGCCGTAGAAGACGCAGTGTAATGTCCGAGGAATTGAAGTATGAGCTGGCAAAGGATCTAGGTTTTTATGATACGGTGCAAAAAGAAGGCTGGGGCGGCATTCGCGCCAAAGATGCTGGCAATATGGTCAAGCGGGCGATCCAGATGGCGGAGCAAGCCGCGGCAAATGGAATCAATCGCCCTTAACTGGGCACCTGGAATGCAACGCAAAAACGGCAATAATCGGCTAAGAGTCGCCGCTCTGTATATGAGCGGCAGGACTCTTAGCTTTTCTTCTGCCCGTTTGCTATAATATTGGATAAGTTAATGATAGGAACGGGAGAGCTTAGGATGAAAATTTATGAAAAAGCTCCGGCTAAAATCAATTTGTTGCTCGATGTGCTTCGCAAGCGTGAAGATGGCTTCCACGAGGTCGAGATGATCATGACGATGGTAGACCTTGCAGACCGTCTCGAAATGCAGGAGCTGCCGCGCGACACGATTATCATATCGAGCCAGGCCGGCTACATACCTTTAGATGAGAAGAACCTGGCGTTTCAGGCAGCGCGGCTTATTAAAGACCGCTATGATGTGCGTAAAGGTGTATATATTCATTTGGACAAAAAGATTCCGGTTGCCGCTGGCCTTGCTGGCGGCAGCAGCGACGCGGCAGCAGCCCTTAGAGGGCTGAACAGGCTGTGGCAGCTGAACATCCCTGAGCAAGAGCTGTGCACGCTTGGAGCGGAGCTTGGCTCCGACGTTCCGTTCTGCGTAACCGGCGGGACTGCCATCGCTACCGGACGCGGCGAGCGTCTGGAGCCGATCGAAAGTCCGCCGCAGTGCTGGGTCGTCCTTGCGAAGCCCCCAATCAATGTTTCCACTGCAGACGTGTATGGCAAGTTTCGAGTAGCGGGCATTGACCAGCATCCGTCTGCTGCCGACATGGTGTCAGCTATTCAGCGCGGTTCCTTCGCCGATGTGTGTGGGGGACTTGGCAATGTGCTGGAATCGGTAACGCTTGATCTATATCCGGAGGTGCGCCAGCTCAAGGAAAGCATGATTCGTCTCGGAGCGGATGGCGTGTTAATGTCAGGCAGCGGGCCGACGGTATTCGGGCTAGTATCGAAAGAAGGTAAGCTTCCGCGTATTTATAATGGGCTGCGCGGTTTTTGCAAGGAAGTTTACGTGGTAAGAATGCTAACATAAAAGTGACGTTTTCCTTGATTAAATCCGTATAAAAATGTTATATTAACATTATAATATTCGGATTTTAGCAGGGGGAGAATTCCTTGAAAAAGTTAAAACGCAGCGCAAGACTGGTAGAGATGACGCAATACCTGCTAAGTCGCCCACATACGTTAATCTCGCTAACAGCTTTTGCGGACCGCTATCAGTCAGCCAAATCATCGATTAGCGAGGATCTGGCGATCATTAAAGAAGTATTTGAAGAAGAGGGCATTGGCGAGCTTAACACCCTTGCGGGCGCCGCAGGCGGCGTAAAGTTCGCACCGAAGATGCATGCCTCTGATGCACGCGACATTATGAATAATATTTGCCGTCAGCTGGAGCAGCCTGAACGGGTGCTCCCTGGCGGTTATTTGTATATGACGGATATGCTTGGCCAGCCTGAGCTGCTGGCTGATATCGGCCGCATGTTTGCGACCGCTTTTGCCGCGAGGAAAATTGATGTCATTATGACGGTAGAGACGAAGGGCATCCCGCTCGCTTACGCAACGGCTGCCTGCCTGAATCTGCCCGTCGTTATCGTACGCCGAGATAATAAGGTGACGGAAGGCTCTGCGGTTAGCATCAATTACGTCTCTGGCTCTAATAAACGCATTCAGACGATGTCGCTTGCTAGGCGGGCACTTAAGGAGCAGTCCCGCGTGCTTATTATTGATGACTTCATGAAAGCAGGCGGCACCATTCAAGGGATGATGGATCTGCTCTTTGAATTCAAGGCGACCGTTGCCGGCGTTGGCGTCTTTGTAGAATCGGGCGAGGTGGAGCTCGAAGAACGACTGCTTGAAGATTATGTGTCGTTAGCGAAGCTGACGGCCGTAGATTTGAAGACCAAGCAGACGACAGTCATACCAGGCAATTATTTTCGCACAGAATAACGATTATTACTAAAGAAGGGTTGGAATAAATGATGTCACAGCATTTAGAACCGAAGGTTATTGCAACAGATAAGGCGCCTGCCGCTATCGGACCTTATTCACAAGCGATTCAGCTTGGAGGACTTCTTTTTACATCGGGGCAAATTCCGCTTAACGCAGCTGGCGAGCTTGTGACGGGCGATATTACGGTGCAGGCGAACCAAGTATTCCGCAACCTGGAGGCTGTGCTTGCCGAAGCAGGAGCAACACTGCAAAATGTAGTGAAGGCAACTGTCTTTATGAAGGACATGAACCAGTTTGTGGCGATGAATGAAGTGTATGCTTCTTACTTTGGCGACCACAAACCAGCACGTTCCGCAGTAGAAGTAGCAAGGCTTCCGAAGGATGTCCTTGTCGAAATTGAAGTGATTGCAGCGATTCCTGTCGAATAGCGTCAGATAAAATTCAAATAGAAAATTTTTTTAAAAATATGCATGTTTTTTCCAAAATAGGAGAAGGAATTGGCACAAAAATGTGGAATATTACACCAAGTCCCAGATAGGCAAAGGTGGTGAACACAAGTGCAAATTACTGATGTAAGACTCCGCCGTGTCAATTCGGAAGGTCGCATGAAGGCTATTGCTTCCATCACGATTGACAACGAATTCGTCGTTCACGATATCCGTGTAATCGACGGAAACAATGGAATGTTTGTTGCAATGCCGAGCAAGCGTACCCCCGATGGAGAATTCCGAGATATCGCTCATCCGATTTCTTCGACCACTCGGGAGAAAATTCAAGCTGCCGTACTCGCTGAGTACGAGCGCGCTGCAACGGAAGAAGAAGTGGCCATTGAAGAGGGTGCTTAATAGCAGCTTCGTTAAAGGGCAAAAATCAGTATCTGCATGAGGAGATAAGGGGGCCAAGGGGGCTCCCTTTTCTTTTTGCCCAAGATGGGATATATTCTTGTAGATAGATGGATGCGGCAGGCCATATATATAATAGGACAACAAAGATTCAGAGCCTGGTAGAGAAAAGCGGTTTTCATGTTGCAGGCGCTTGTGCTCACTAGACTTTTAACTTGGGAGGAATAGCAATTGAAAGTAATGGCGATTGTGCTTGCAGCAGGTCAAGGCAAGCGGATGAAATCCAAACGATATAAAGTGCTTCATCACGTATGTGGCAAACCGATGGTAGGCCATGTGCTGGATACGGTAAAACAGGCGGCTAGCGAGCGGACGGTTGTCATCGTTGGCCATGGCGCAGAGACGGTTAAAGCTTATTTGGGCGAGCAGGCGGAATATGTGCTGCAGGAACAGCAGCTAGGTACGGGCCATGCGGTGCGTCAAGCTGAAGCGCTGATTGGCGCAGAAGACGGCAAAACGATCGTTATTTGCGGCGATACGCCGCTGGTGCGTGCAGAGACGATTCAGGCGATGCTGGCTTTGCAGCAGTCGAGCGGAGCGGCGGCAACGGTGCTGACGGCTTCTTTCGTTGATCCGACAGGCTATGGCCGGATCATTCGCGGCGAGAGCGGCGAGGTTGAGAGAATCGTCGAGCAGAAGGATTGCACGCCAGAGGAAGCAGCGACGAAGGAAATTAATACGGGTACGTATGTGTTTGATAACCGCAAGCTGTTCGAGGCGCTAGCCAAGGTAACAAGCAATAATGCCCAAGGCGAGTTTTATTTGACCGATGTCATTGGCATATTCCGCCAGGCGGGCGAGTCCGTTCAAGGCTATTGCACAGAGGATACGGCGGAAGCGATCGGCATTAATGACCGTGTAGCGCTTGCTGAAGCGGAAGGCTTGATGCGGGCGCGCATTAACCGCAAGCATTTAATTGAAGGCGTTACGATTATTGATACAGCATCAACTTATATAGAAGCAGATGTGCAAATTGGTGCCGACACGGTTATATACTCAGGCACAGTGCTGCGCGGTTCTACGGTTATTGGCGAGGATTGCATCATTGGGCCAAATGCGGATATTCAGGATTCGGTCATCGGAGACGGCGTTAGCGTTAAATATTCGGTTATCGCCGAATCAGAAGTCGGCAATAAAAGCTCGGTTGGGCCATACGCGAATTTGCGTCCCGGCTCCAAGCTGGGCGAAGACTGCAAAATCGGCGATTTTGTCGAGCTGAAAAATGCTACGCTTGGCGACGGCAGCAAGGTATCGCATTTGAGCTATGTGGGCGATGCAGTAGTCGGTAAAGACGTGAACATCGGCTGCGGCGCGATAACGGTCAATTACGACGGCTTCAATAAGTCGGTGACGGAAATCGGCGATGGCGCGTTTGTCGGCAGCAACGTTAATTTAATTGCTCCTGTGAAGATTGGCGACGGCGCTTTTGTCGTTGCTGGCTCGACGATTACAAAGGATGTGCCAGCAGGCGATCTAGCGGTTGCGCGTGCCCGTCAGGAGAACAAGGAAGGCTACGCCGAGAAGATTCGTAATCGTGCGAAAGCGAAGAAGGATAAGAGCAAGAAGGGTTGATTGTATATCACGGCGACGCGAAAGCTGCCTCAAAAGCTGCCCTAAAAAAGGAAGCACCGTTCAGGTTTGTTTATTTTTTGGCTAAATAGGGTAAAGCTATATGGAATATCACTTTTCTAGGAGGTTTCCATGATGTCTAACTCGATGAATGCCGAAACAAGAACTGCTCTTACAAACGGTGAGCTGCGCTCCCTGAGACAGCGGGGCAAAGTGCCAGCCGTCGTATATGGCAAACAGCTGTCCCAATCTACATCTGTTTTGCTTGAAGAGAAAGAATTGCTGGCTTTGCTCCGTTCGCATCCAAAGGCCGTACTGGAACTGAATATTCCATCCCATGGCAAAAAGCCGGTTATGATAACGGATGTACAGCGTGATCCGGTATCGCGCCAAGTGCTGCATGTGGATTTTCATCAAATTAACATGAATGAAGAAGTGAAGACGCAGGTTCGTATCGACTTCCTGGGTGAAGCGAACGGGGTGAAGGAAGGCGGCATTTTGCAGGTGATGCTCCATGAGCTTGAGGTGCAGTGCTTGCCGGGCAGCATTCCGGATTCCATTGAGCTGAACGTGGCGGATTTGGAGATGGGCAGCAACCTGCTCGTCAGCGATATCGAGGTGCCGAGCGGTGTAGAAGTGAAGTCCGATCCCGAGCAGGTCGTTGTGACCGTGCTGGCTCCTCAGAAGGAAATTTCCGAAGAGGAAGCAGCGGAATCGGCAGCCGAGTCGTTTGCTCACGAGGTACGCTCCGAGGATGCGAAAGAGGTTGGCAGCAGCTCGTAGCCTGCAGGCTCGCAGCTCCTAGCTCGTAACGGGTAGGACAAGCGCGACCGGCAGCTTCTGCTGGATCATTATTATATAGGTATTGAAGAAACGTTGCCACACGATAAAAGCGGCTAGCGGCTCCATGCATTTGCATGGGGCCGCTTTTTGTTTGTCCGTTAAGGTAGTTGCCCTCAAGCGTCAATGCAATGGATGGCAGCGCCTCGCGACGCCAACATTGAGACGTAGGGCATGCTCAGTTACCTTTTTCAAAAAAGGCTCCCGCCTTGAGCTGGTCCACGAATTGCTGGAGCCAAGCGTAATATTGCACAGCATGCCGCAGCTTCTGCAAATCCTCCAGGCAGCGCATACGCTCCTCCTCGCTCGTCTTCATGTCCAGAATCAGCTCGCTGAGCAGCGGAATAGTCGATTCGGCCGCTTCTGTCATGACATCCACTTCGTGCTGAAGCTTTGAGGTGAAAAAGTTTTGGAACGTTTTGAAAAAATCGGTCTCCGCCTGATACAGATCCTGCCGCTCCCGCTTCTCTGGCAGCTTCATAATCATTTGCGATGACATTAACGAGCGCACAGCGTAGCTCATGTTGCTTTTGCTCATATTCATATGCGCCTTCATCTCATCGAGCGTCATCGGCTTATCCTCGAAAAACATAATGCCATATAATTGTCCGAACGAATAGTTCGCCCCGTATAAATTCATCGTTTGCGCGATTGCGTCAATCATCGTTTGGCGCAAGGCCAGCCGCTGCGTTTCCTGCTCCTCCGTATGGTCTGGCATAACCATCCTCCATTTCTCCCGTCTGCCTCTTGTCCATATTATAGCGAACTCTTAAAAATCCAGCTTTATATTTGTATCTTTACAAGAAATTAAGCTGGTGATGACGATGCGTTAATAGTTCTACGACATAATGAGTATACAATAAATATTGAATTCATAGATTTTTATTTCGGTAAAACGGCTAAATGGGTCATTAATTAAATTTTTATTGAATGGAGAGTTTAGGTGTTGAAACGGACAGGATGGTTGAACGAGTTAAAAGCAGTGCTGTTTACGCTGCCGGCAATGATTCCGATTACGGTCTTCTGGCTGGCGCCGCTGGTGTATGTCTTTTATTTGAGCTTTGTGGAATGGGACTTTATGAGTCCGGATAAGCTGTTCGTCGGCTTGGACAATTATGTATATTTGCTGCAAAATCCCGCCTTCTACCAGTCGCTGAGGGTGACGCTTCTATTCTGTCTCGGCAGTGTGCTGCCTATTATGGCAGGCGGGCTGGGGCTGGCGCTGCTGCTGGGGCGCTCGCTTAAGGGCTCCGCTCTGTATCGGACGCTGGTATTTGCGCCCTGGGTAACGCCAACGGTGGCCGTGTCAATCGTCTGGTCATGGATATTAGAGCCTAAGGTGGGGCTTGGCAATACGATTCTAGGGGCGATTGGGCTTCCGGCAATTGGCTGGCTGCAAGACCCCAAATGGGCATTGGTCGGGGTGCTGCTGGTAGGCATCTGGAAATCGGTTGGATGGGCGATGATCTTCTACATTGTAGCGCTGCGAAGTGTACCGACGGATATGCTGGAGGCGGCAGGGCTGGATGGAGCAGGGGCTGTTCAAAAATTTCTGCACGTAACGCTGCCGCTTATCTCGCCAACAACGTTCTTCCTGTTCGTTGTGCAGACGATCGAGGCGCTGCAGGCTTACGATTCCATTAATGTATTGACGCAGGGCGGTCCATCAGGCTCGACTCGGACGCTGCTGTATCTGTATTACCAATCGGCCTTCGAATCATTCCAGGTTGGCGAAGCGTCGTCGATTTCTATCGTTATGATCGTCATTTGCGTTCTATTGTCCGTTCTATCCTTCACGGTCAGCCGCAAAATGGTGCATTACAACTAGCTAATAGGGAGGAATTTGGAGTTATGAAGGCTGTTTACCAAGCAGGGCTGGCGCTGCGGCATATTAGCTTGCTGGCTATTGCGCTCGCAATGGCATTTCCATTCTATTGGATGATGACAAGCGCGCTGAAGACAAACGATGAGATTTGGCAGTTTCCACCGACATTATGGCCGGAGGTGCCGTTATGGAGCAATTATGTGGAGGCGTGGCTTGCAGCACCCTTCGGTCAATACATTGCCAACAGCGTAATGGTTGCGGGCGCCATTGTCCTTTTGCAAATTATTAATTCAGCGATGATGGCTTACGCTTTGACCCATATGAGATTTCGGTTAAAAGGTTTTTTGACCAGCATTATTATGCTCGGTTACATGATTCCAAGCACAGCGGTGTATTTGCCCAGCTATATGATTTTATCCAAGCTCTATTTGCTGGATTCATATGCGGGCCTGATTATATCAAACGCGGTCAGCGTCTTCTCGATCTTTCTCATCAGACAGGCCTTTCTGCAAGTGTCGCATGAGATGGTGGAGGCCGGGCAAATCGATGGGGCTTCGCACAGCCGAATTTTATGGACGATTATGGTGCCGCTGACCCGTGCCTCGTTCGTAGTGCTTGCGCTCATTACGTTCATCTCGCAGTACAACAATTATTTTTGGCCGATGCTTATTACGAAAAATCCCGATCTCCAGCTCGTGTCGGCGGGACTGCGCAGCTTTTTCGTGGAAGGGGGTGCTTACGGGCTGAAATGGCCGCTCATTATGGCGGCAAGCTCTTTCACGATTATTCCGCTCTTGCTGCTGTTTCTGTTCGCCCAGCGGACGATTATGCAGAGTGTTAACTTATCTTCTGGCATTAAGGGGTAGCTTTAAGCAATTAAAATAATAAAAAGTGGAGGAATGGACCATGTTGAAAAAAATGAAATGGGTGAGCACGATGTCGCTCACACTTGCAATGGTGACGCTTAGCGCATGTGGACAGACGGCAGGCACGCAGACGGGTGGAGCGGGCAGCAGCAGTACGCCTCAGCAATCGGCAGCAGCCTCGGAGGCGCCGAAAGCGCCGGTGCAAATTGAGTTTTGGTATGGCCTTGGCGGCAAGCTGGGCGAAAATGTAGAAGCCATTATTAAGAAATTCAATGAATCGCAAAGCGAGGTCATCGTCAAAGGTGTAGTTCAAGCGGATTACAATGAAACGGAGCAAAAGCTTCAGGCAGCTATTGCGGCTGGACAGCCTCCCGCTGCGGTGCTGGCCTCCAATGTGGATTGGGCGGCTAAAGGGTATTTTGAGCCGCTGGATGACTATATCGCCGCTGCGCCAGATTTTAAGAAAGAGGATTTTATCCAAACGTTTCTAGAGCAAGGACAAGTAGCAGGCAAGCAGTATTTTATGCCGATGTATGGTACGACTCAGCTCATGTATTATCGCTTGGACACTTTCGAGAAAGCGGGCATCAAGCCGGAGGATATCAAAACGTGGGAGGACCTTGCGGCAGCGGCTGAGAAAATGGCGGTGAAGGAAGGCGGCAAAACGACCTTCTATGGCTGGGAACCGATGTGGGGCGCAGACAATATGATTGATGCGACGCTCAGCAAGGGCGGCAAAATTTTGAGCGATGACGGAAAGACGGTTGTATTCGATTCGCCGGAATGGATTGAGACATGGGATTTATTCCGCAAATGGCTGCATGAAGATAAAACGATGGCGATTCACTCCGGTGGACAAGGCTGGGAGTACTGGTATAAAACGATTGATGATGTAATGAAAGGCCAAGCGGCAGGCTATACGGGTTCAAGCGGTGACCAAGGCGATCTGGATTTCAGCATCGTTGGCGCTATGCAGCAGCCGGGCTGGGAAGGCGTAGGCGAAGGCAAGCCAGTCGCTCGGGCAATTATGGCGGGCGTTCCTGCAAAAGCGAAGGATGAGCAGAAGGAAGCGGCCTTTAAATGGCTGTCGTTCTTCACGGGAAGCGAAAATACGGCATCGTGGTCGATGAACACAGGTTACATTGCGGTACGTTTATCTGCACAAGATGATCCAGCTTTCAAGGCATTCAGCGAAACAAATCCACAAATTAAAGTCCCTTTGCAGCAAGCGTCGCACGGCTCGAAGCCATTCCTTGACCCGACAGGCGGCAAAATCAGCGATGCGCTGACTGTTGCGGCTGATCAGGTGCAAATCGAGAATATTTCGGCAGAGAAGGCGCTGAAGCAGGCTAAGGAAACCGCGCAGCGTGAGCTGGATAAAGCGTTGAAGGGCAAATAAGCGATGATGGATCGTGTAGCTCGTCTAGCTGGAAGGGAAGATGGCATAGAGCAGGAACAACAGCGAAGTCAGGAACAGCAGCGAAATCAGGAAAAAGCGCAAGGGAAGCAGCATACAGTTGCTAGCCTTAAGGTTGACGACGGCAAGCCTTGTGACGTTGAAGCCATTCTTTTTGATAAAGATGGAACGATTATTGATTTTGTCTCGATGTGGGGGAATTGGAGCGAGCTGCTGGCGAGTCGTTATACGGCGCGCCTTGCGGCTAAAGGCTTGCTGCTGTCCAAAGGGATGTTCCCCTCCCTCTGGGGTACCAGCCTTGATGCGGCTGGGAATGTATGCGCGTATGACCGCAACGGTCCGCTTGCGATGGGGACGATGAATGACTTGTATGCCATTGCAGCCTTGCAAGGCTATAAGCTCGGCTTGTCTTGGGGAGAATCGATGCAGCTAGTGAGGGAAAGCAAGGAAGAGGCTGATTTGGAGCTGAAAAGACGAAAATCTGCCATCCCGCTTACGGGCGTTGTCCCTTTTATTGAACAGTGCAAAAAGGCAGGGCTGAAGCTCGGCATCGTCACGGCTGATGATACCGAAGCGGCGCGAGAGCATTTGGAGTGGATGGGGCTGCTGCCCTATTTCTCCGTCGTTATAGGAGCGGATCTCGTGCCGCGCAGCAAGCCGTTTCCCGATATGCTGGAGCTGGCTTGCCAGGAGCTTGGTGTTGTCCCTTCGTCGATCGCTATTATTGGCGATACCGATGGCGATATGAGAATGGGGCAGGCAGCAGGGGCGGCATTATGTATCGGTATAGCGAATCAGGCCGCGAGCGTGCTTCCCTCGGCGGATGTCATCATTGCTTCCTATTCGCAGCTTGTTGTGGAGGAAGCTCATACTGAAGGGTGAGTAAATAGTGGGCTATCTATGGCTGGCACTGGCGATTGTGCTGGAGTTGTCGGGAACAATATCGATGAAACTATCGGCGAGCTTTACGCGCGTGGTGCCGTCGATTGCTATGTTTATTTTTTATGGAAGCAGCTTTACCTGCCTGAACTTTGCCCTGCGTTATATGCATGTAAGCGTTGCGTATGCGGTATGGTCAGGTGTAGGCATTACGCTCATTACAGGGGCCGGCTATATTTGGTTCGGCGAGCGAATCCCGCTTTCGGCTCTGCTATGGGTCGGAGTCATCGTCATCGGGGTTGTCGGACTGAATATGAGCATTAGCGCGCATGGCGCGGCGGTTAGAGGAAATTAATGGAGCTAGAGCAGCGAAGCAGCTAAGGTTAAGGAAGCAATGCAGCAAAGGGAGTTTTAATAATGAAGAAGGTTAGTTTGTGGTGTGAAAAGGATACGGCGCCTAACCTCGGCGAGCCGCTGATGTTTTTTCAAGTCATTACGGATACGCATGTAACGGTTGACCCGAATCATGTGCATAATCAGCAATTCGAGCGCGCGCTTATGGATATTCAGGAACGGGCGGCAGCTTCGGGCAGCGCTGGTATTATGCATGCTGGCGATATTACGGATCATGGGGAAGAAGCGGAATATGTACAGTTTTCAGCGATAGTCGAGCGTGTGAAGCAGAACGGCAAGCTTCCGCCTGTGCTTTATACGATTGGCAACCATGATACGTGGAAGGATTGGGAGCAAGGGCAGGAGCTTGGAAGCTTCAAGCATTTTACGGGAATGGACAGTGTTTATTATGATCGCTGGATCGCGGGCAGCCATTTTATTTTTCTCGGGTCGGAGACACAGACTCCTAAAAATGCGGAGCTATCCAGCACGCAGCTGGCATGGCTTGGAGAGAAGCTGGAGGAGCATCGCGGGGATTCGCGTCCCGTATTCCTATTTCTTCATCAGCCGCTGAAAAATACCGTTGCCGGATCGCTGGAGGAGCAGGAGTGGTACGGCGTGAATCAGGACGAAGAGCTGCGTGAGGTGCTGGCCGGCTGGCCGCAGGTGATTTTGTTCACCGGGCACACCCACTGGGAACTGGGTGCGCCGCATACGGTGTTTGATGGGCAAGGCGAGATCGCGACCATGTTCAACGCGGCATCCGTCGCGTATTTATGGACGGATGAGGATGCGCATAAGGCTGGCAGCCAAGGCTATTATATTGAAGTCTACGAGCAGGGCGTGCGTGTCCGAGGCCGTGATTTTGTGGCGCGCCAGTGGATGGAAGCCCAGGACTATTTTGTGCATAACGGTCATCCGGGTGAAAAAGAAAGCTAGCTCCGCCATTTTTCGTCTTCAATATTGTTCCAAACGATGACGCCTGTCTTATTGATATAAGCATGCATAGCAGGCGTTTTCGTTTTGGAATTTTCACGGAGCTCGACGACAGCCAGCTCTCCCCGGAACGGCTCGGCATAGCTATATGCAGCCGTCGGTTTGATCGCATAAGCACCTTGCTGATTGATATAGCCAAAGGATGAGCCTGCTTGAACAGGGGCTAGTCCGTTTGAGAAAGGGCCACCGGAACTTACGTTCATGGTTGCTCTTTTTCCTTGTTTATTAATGAAAAAGGATTTGCCGTTGCGTTCAACGTAGGCAAGGCCCTCTGAGAAAGGCTGAGCAGCGGTGTAATTAGGCTCGAACAGAAACTCGCCGCTCTTGTTAATAAAGCCGTAGGTGTCTCCAGAAGACACGCGTGCAGCGCCCTCTGTAAATGAATCGGCATAGTTGAAGCGCGCAGGAATAACGAGCTTTCCGGTTTGATCAATAAACCCGTATTTGATTGTCACGCCTTCCTTGCTTTTTTTTAAGTAGCCCACTAAAGCCATACCATCTGAAAAATTGGTTGCACTGCTGAATTGATAAGGAATAACGAGTTTGCCATCCGTATTAATATAGCCGCTGCCTTTACCTATGGTTACGATGGCGAGCCCTTCGGAAAATTCACGGGCTTTATGAAAAATAGGCTCGGTTATTTTTTCACCCTTGGCATTCAAATAACCATACTTCTTGTGCAGCTGTCCATCTGCTCCCTTAACTTGCTCCTTGTATATGACACGCTCATTCTGCATAATGCCGACGCAGCGCGTCTGAGGGCATTCAAAAAGCTTTGTTCCTTCAGCCGAAAAATAGATGATCGTCTTCTGTTTATTGTCAGTAACTTGGACGGGTTCATTCGACTTTAAGGAGAAGGAACGCGAGCCGCCGTCGTATACGGGCTCAATGACGATTTTCCCGCTTTGATTAATGTAGCCGTATTTGCCGTCCTTTTTAATCAAATACAAATAATTGCGGGCTTCAGCCGTCGGTTTCGTCTCCTTTTGCGAACCAGTGTCTTCCGCACCGCTGGCAGATACCGTGCCTGTAATCAGGCTGGTGATGATGGCAAACATAAGTAATGTACGAAATAACCGCATATGCTCATTTCCTCTCTTGTAGCTCGTATGGTTGGATATGGGATTATTTTCCCTATGTTTAATGGACGTTGTTGTGGTGAGATAGGTTGCAGCGGCAACATCATAGCTTGGTGCAAGCAATGATGTATGGTCAGTCAACAGTGCAGCTGCTCAAAAAATTGCAGCACAAATTTCATTTGGTTCAAATCCAGAGCATGACAATGCTCACCTTGGTGCCAATAACGAACAAATTCTCAAAAAACCTCATTACCTGCAACAAAATTATTTGTTAGAGTAGGGGTAGGAGTAGGAGGACATTCCTTCTATAACTAAATCTAAATAGTCTAAGTAGGTTTGAGCTGCACAGACTATTCAGATATCTTAGGAGGTAATTTTATGTGTTATTTCATGTATGCAGCTACGGATAATGAGCTCAATAGTGATATTTTTCATGAATACAACAGGAAGTACAACATTTATATAGAGGATATTACAGCTTACGTTCCTGAGAGAATGAAGGATTATGTTTATTATTCTATAAACAGACAGTGTGCATGTGATTTTTATTCATCAGATGCAAGAAGAAATAATGAGAAAGAACTCTTAGCGCTATTAACATTAATAAAACAATCAGGAAGCTTGATATTTTGCATTGTAGATGATGGGAATAATAAGTATGAAGGAATAAGTTTGCAAAAAGTTATGGAGAGCTTTCCTGATGAGGAGCTAACTTTAGATGATTTTTTAAACAGGTACCCTATAGCGTTAAAACCTAACCATGTATACAAGGTTTCATAAATATAGAGTATGTGAAAAAAGTAAAGAACCAGACCGCGTGAATTTTATAAACTTATATATCACACGAATAGAATGGATAACTAAAAACAATTTCAGTCTGTTTCTTTAAGATTACAGGGACGATAGTGAAATGAGCCGCCTGATGGCCTGCTGGGATGACCCTGCTGGCGGTCAGGCTTTTTTTCACGTGGAACATTTTTTGTGAAAGGGGGCTGCAATATATTGACCGCAATGAAGGAAAATAAGGTAAAATGGAGAACATAACAATCGATAAGGATCGAGACAGCAAGGAGTGAAAGACCGCTATGAAATGGATTGTGGGACTCGGCAACCCTGGATCGCAATATCAGGGCACGAGGCACAACGTTGGATTTATGGTTATTGATGAGCTCGCACGGCGATGGGGCATCCAAGTGACGCAAAGTAAATGCAAAGCGCTGATTGGCGAGGGCAATGTGAATGGTACGAAGGTTGTGCTGATCAAGCCGATGACGTATATGAATTTATCTGGTGAGTCGGTGCGTTCGTTCATCGATTATTTTAAATCCGATGTGACCGAAGGGCTCGTCGTATACGATGATCTCGATACAGAGGTTGGGCGTATCCGTCTTCGTTTCCAAGGTGGCCCCGGCGGACATAATGGTATTAAATCTCTTATTGCGCATTTAGGCACGCAGACGTTTGACCGGATTCGCATGGGGATTACACGTCCGCAGCCCGGCGGCAACATCGCCGACTACGTGTTGTCCAATTTTCCGAAAAACGAGCAGGAGCAGTTGAAAACGATGATTGATCAGGCTTGCGATGCAGCGGAGTTTTCACTGAAAGCGTCGTTCGAGGAGACGATGGCGAAGTTTAATCGCTAATTTGGTGAAAAAGGCCAAGCTGTTCATGCCGTGCTGGCTCTTTTTCCCGATACTGCTATAGAACATGCGTAAAATAGGCTAAAGCCGGGCATACTGAAGGGTATAACCATTCTTCAGGAGGCATACATATGGCTGTAAACTATATTTGCAAACACTGCCGTACGGCTATAGGGACGATTGCAGGCGGTGGCGAAATTACCGAGCAGCAGCTCGGTTTCGATTTCTTGACCCTTGAAGAGCGCAGCGATATAATTACGTATGACCAGCACGGAGACGTGACGGTTAAGGTGATTTGCGATTATTGCCGGGAAGCGCTAGAGGCGAATCCTGAGCTGAGCTTAATCGCGAGCCCGTTGCAGTAGAGGGTAAGTCATTTGAAAGCAGCTTGTAAAGGGCATTGAATGAAACACGCCGCGCCACCAAGGACGGCGACAGCCGTTTCACCTTGAGCTCACAAGTAATGTAAGGCCTTGGCGGCTGGCTGAGGCTTCTTTTCGATGATAGCGATTCATACATGCAAAGCGTAGAGCTCACCTTTTTAGGTGGGCGGTTTTGCTTGAAATTTAAGAGTTTATAAGGGGTCTGTTTATAGAAATGGGGTGCCGAGACGATTGAAAGCGTTAATACAGGCTTTTGCGGCTGATCCGGATGTGCAGTCCATAATAGCCGGAATCCGTTCAGGAATGCGCGAGCAAATGGTATCAGGGCTTGCTGGTTCATCCAGACAAGTGCTAATGGCCGCAGTGAAAGAAGAGATAGACCGTCCGATGCTTGTCGTGACACATAATATGTTTTCAGCGCAGAAAATTGCGGAGGATCTTCAGGAATGCTTCTCCTCGGATACTGTGCTGCTCTATCCCGCTAATGAGCTGGTAGCTGCCGAATCGGCGATCTCTAGTCCTGAGACGCTGGCGCAGCGAATGGACGTGCTGATCAAGCTGTCCGAAGGCTTCCGCGGGATTGTTGTCGTGCCATTTTCCGGTGTGCGGCGCTACTTGCCTGTACGCGGCGTTATGGCAGAGGCGAAAATTACGATTAGCGTAGGCGATGTTCTGCCGATTGACAGCTTCCTGCGAAAAATGACCGGGCTGGGCTACATTCGCGTAGACCGCGTTGAATCTCGTGGTGAAATGAGCGTACGCGGGGGAATCGTCGATTTTTACCCGTTGACTGAGGCTTCCGCTTACCGGATTGAATGGTTCGGAGATGATGTCGATTCCATTCGGACATTTGACGCCGCTGACCAGCGGTCGCAAGGCAATATGCAGACGTATACGGTTCCGCCGTGCCAGGAAATTGTTGCGAGCGCAGAGCGCTTTGCATCAGCAGCTAGCCATGCGGCGGCCTTGCTGGAGCAGCAGCTTGGCAAAATGTCCGATCGTACGGCGAAGGAGCGCCTTCGCTTGGAAATCGGCAGCGAACTGGAGAAGCTGCGCGAGCATATGTATTTCACCGATATTTATAAATATATTTCCCTGCTGTATCCGGAACGCCAGACCATTATGGATTATATGGCGGAAGATACGCTGCTTATTATGGATGAGCCTACCCGCTTGATCGAAACGGCGAAGCAGCTGGAGCGTGATGAGGCGGAATGGGCGACCCATTTGCTGCAAAGCGGCAAATCGCTGCCAGGCTTTGAGCTTGCGTGCAAGTCGGAGGAAGTTTTGTATGGTAAGCGGTTTCCTACCTTGTTCTTATCCCTGTTTTTAAGGCAAATTCCGCATTCGCAGCCGCAAAATATTCTCAATATGACGAGCCGGGCGATGCAAAACTTCCACGGACAAATGAATGTGCTCAAGGCTGAGATGGACCGCTGGCGCAAAATTGGGGCTAACGTGCTCATGCTGGCCGGAAATGCGGAACGCATGGAGCGCATGCGCCGCGTGCTGTTCGATTACAATATTGAGCCGCCTACGCTGCTGGAAGGCAACCTGCAATCTGGTTTCGAGCTGCCCTCTTCGCATCTGGTCGTCATTACAGAAGGAGAGATGTTCTCCCAGAAGCAGCGCAAGGCGCGCCGTATCGACAAGAAGATAGACAATGCCGAGCGGATCAAGAGCTATACCGAGCTGAAGGTTGGCGACTATGTCGTGCATCAGAACCATGGCATCGGCAAATATGTCGGCATCGGAACGCTGGAAATTGCGGGCATTCATAAGGACTATTTGCACATCGTATACGCAGGCGGAGATAAGCTCTCTGTTCCGATTGAACAAGTCGATATGATTCAGAAATATGTCGGCAATGAGGAAAAAGAGCCGAAGATCAATAAGCTGGGCGGCAGCGAGTGGACAAGGGCGAAAAGCAAGGTGCAGTCGTCGGTTAAGGACATTGCCGATGACTTGATCAAGCTGTATGCGCAGCGCCAATCGGCGCCGGGCTTCGCCTTTGGACAGGATACCGCTTACCAGAACGAGTTTGAGGAAATGTTTCCTTACGATGAGACGCGGGATCAGCTGCGTGCCATCGAGGAAATCAAACGGGATATGGAGAAGCCGATGCCAATGGATCGTTTGCTATGCGGCGATGTGGGCTACGGCAAGACGGAGGTTGCTGTACGGGCCGCATTTAAGGCGGCTATTGAGGGCAAGCAGGTTGCGATTCTCGTGCCGACTACCATTCTTGCGCAGCAGCACTATGAGACGTTCCGCGAGCGTTTCTCCGGGTATCCGTTCAATATTCAAGTGCTGAGTCGTTTCCGCTCCCGCAAGGAGCAA
This sequence comes from Paenibacillus sp. FSL H8-0537, assembly GCF_038051995.1. NCBI lineage: Bacteria > Bacillati > Bacillota > Bacilli > Caryophanales > Paenibacillaceae > Paenibacillus > Paenibacillus sp. FSL H8-0537. Next base: position 50,442 of record NZ_CP150290.1, read on the forward strand.
AACGATACGATGAAGGGCCTCAAAGCCGGTACCGTCGATGTTGTCATTGGCACGCACAGGCTGCTGTCGCAGGACATTGTGTTCAAGGATCTGGGCCTGCTGATTGTCGATGAGGAGCAGCGGTTTGGTGTATCGCATAAAGAGAAGCTCAAGAAGCTGAAAAATAACGTCGATGTGCTGACGCTTACGGCAACACCGATTCCGCGTACCCTGCATATGTCGATGCTGGGCGTTCGCGATTTATCGGTTATTGAGACGCCGCCAGAAAATCGTTTCCCAGTACAGACGTATGTGGTCGAATACAACACTGCGCTTGTCAGAGAGTCGATTGAGCGTGAATTAGCCCGTGGCGGCCAAGTCTATTACTTGTACAATCGCGTTCAGGGAATCTACCAAATGGCGGAGTTGATTTCAGAGCTGGTGCCGGATGCGAAGGTAGCGGTCGGCCATGGGCAAATGTCGGAGCAGGAGCTGGAGAAGACGATACTCGACTTCCTCGACGGCGAATCCGATGTGCTGGTCAGCACGAGCATTATTGAGACGGGCGTTGATATTCCGAACGTCAATACGCTCATTGTCCATGATTCGGATAAAATGGGCCTGTCGCAGCTTTATCAGCTGCGGGGACGGGTTGGCCGCTCCAATCGGATCGCATATGCCTATTTCACCTACCAGCGCGATAAGGTGCTGACGGAAGTCGCAGAGAAACGTCTGCAATCCATTAAGGAGTTTACGGAGCTTGGCTCCGGGTTCAAAATCGCGATGCGCGACCTTGCGATTCGCGGTGCCGGCAACTTGCTGGGCGCAGAGCAGCATGGTTTTATTGCGTCGGTCGGCTTTGACTTGTACTCGCAAATGCTTGCCGATGAGATTGGCAAGCGCAAGGCGGAGCTCGATGGCGCTCCTGTGCAGGAAAGTAGAGTCGTCAGTACGCTCATTGATGTCAGCGTAGATGCTTACCTGCCATCCGATTATATTTATGACAGCATTCAGAAGATTGAGATTTACAAGAAGGTGGCATCCGTTCGCTCCTTCGATGAGGCGGAGGATTTGACCGAGGAAATCATCGACCGTTTCGGCAATCTGCCGCAGGCGGTAGATAATCTGATGACGGTGGCAAAATTGAAGGTGTATGGCGCGATGTATGGCATTGAGCAGATTAGCCAGCGCAATGATGAACTCGTCGTTCGATATGCTGCCGCCGAGAAGAAGAGGATCGATAGAAAGCAGGTCGACAAGCTGTGCCTGCATTTTGAAAATCGCTTCCACCAAGGCAGCTCGCTGGAGGACAATCCGGTAGTTACCCTTCGAGGCAAAGGACTGGATATGGATCAGCGTCTGCTGCTGCTTGAGCAGTTCTTGAAGCGTTACGCTGATGCACGAATTGTGAAGGAGGAGCTGCAGGATACAGCTCCTTGATTTCCTGTAAATTCGCAATAGGGCCCACATATCTGTTACAATACAATCAACTTTATGATTTGAGAGGAGATTTATTAATGTTGCACAACACACGCAAATCGACATGGCGCAGAATGGCTCTGCTCGTAGTCGCGGCCGTGCTGGTCATGTCGGTTTTGGCGGCTTGCGGCTCGAAGAAAGAAGAAGGAAACGGTACAGCGTTCAGCGGTACAAGCGAAGGAGCGACTGTTGCTACTTATAAAGGCGATGGCAAAGTAACAGAGGCTGAATTCAACAAGTATTTGGCGGTATTTAATTTCTTGCAGCCAGGCTATGAGTCCGTAACGGCTCTGCCACAATTCCAGGAGCAATTGCTGCAGCAGTACATTGCTTACAAAATTTTGGCGGCTCAAGCAAGCGAAGAAACGGTGAAGCAGGCTGCTACAGATACGGACAAGCAGTTTGCGGATTTTGAAGCGGCACTGGAGCAGCAAGCCGAACTGAAAACGCAGCTGGAAGCGAAAAAAATCACGAACAGCGATGTAAAAACCTACATGAAGCTGATGCTGGTAGTCGTAGATCACATGAAATCCAAAGTGACCGACGAGGAGCTTAAGAAAGAGTTCGAAACGAATATTGCCAAATATTCGACTGTGACGCTCCGTCATATTCTAGTTGCTACTTCCGAGACAGATCCGGAAACGAAAGAAACGAAGGAACTGCGCACGAAAGCAGAAGCGCTGAAAATCGCCAAAGAAGTAAAAGCGAAGCTGGATGAAGGCGGCGACTGGGCGGCTCTTGCTAAGGTCTATTCAGATGATCCAGGATCGAAAGAGTCTGGCGGCCAATATGCAAATGCAAAGCCAGGCGACTGGGTTGAAAACTTCAAAAATGCTGCTATGACGCAAAAAATCGGCGTTATCGGCGATCCAGTAGAAACCGAATACGGCTATCATGTCATTCTGGTTGAGAAACGCGATGAGCTGACGTATGACAAGCTTGATGATACGACGAAAGAAGCAGTAGAGAGTGCTGTAGCTTACAGCCACATGAGCACTTTCATGAGCGAAGATATGAAAAATCAAGAAGTGAAAATTACGCTGCCAGAGCAATCTCCTGCACCAGGTGCAGAGCAATCCCCAGCAGCAAGCGACGATGCGAAAGCAACTGATGATGCTGCGGCATCGCAAGAGCCGGCTGCATCGGCTTCACCTAGCGCATCGGTAGAACCGTCCGCATCGCCTGCAGCGAAGTAATAAACGCCTATCGCACATGCGATGAGTGTATAGAATAAGCAAAATCCCCATGTCCAGCTAACTAGCTGGGCATGGGGATTTTTGCTGTGTACGCTTGGTGCGCGCGTTTAGCCATGCGAGAAGCGCTGGCGGTATTGGCGCGGCGAGAGCCCCTCATAGCGCGAGAAGCAGGAGGTGAAATAGGCAGGCTGATTGAAGCCGACCTCCTCGCCAATGCGGGCGACTGCAAGGTCGGTTTGAAGCAGAAGCAGCTTCGCCTGTTCCAAGCGGAAGCGCATTAAATAATCGAAGGGCGCGCAGCCGAACTCTTTTTGCATGCATCTGGCAATGTAGACGGAATGGAAGTTAACCGCCTCGCTTAGCTCCTGCGCCGTTATGTTATCGCGGTAGTGCTCACGCAAATACGAGGCGGCTTGCTCGGCACAATGCGCGGAGGGAGAAGGTCCGGCTACCTCCAAGGAGGCAGACAGCTGCTCCATAATTTCTTGAAAAGCGAGCTGCTGCTTCCATTTGACGCCGGAAATATGATCATTCGTATTCAGCTGCACGAGCTGCCGCAGCAGGCTGTCCATACGCGTAGGCTGGAGCAGCCTCGCAAATTGCGGGAGTTGTTTTGTAAAGGTTGGCATCGTGTAAAAGTTATTGTTTTGTATACGCTCGAGGCTGCTGCCGCCAGGCTGTTGATCGGCGAGCCTTTCTGAAACACTCCATGCTCCGGTCGTCTGAAAATGTATCCAGTAGTAAGCCGTGGTTTCTTGGCAGGCCTTCGTCGCGTAATGGTAGGCATCAGGCCGCAAAATGAGCGCATGACCACCACGCACCTCATATTCTCGCTCTTCTTCCCCGATATAAAGGCAGCCCTTATTCACGACGAGCAGGTCGAACACGCCAATATTTTTTCTGCTCGGGTGCTTTCGTCCTGCCGGGGCGATGGAAAGACCGCCTATAATGTAATGGGGAAGCGGGGGAATCGTCAAATGAATCATCGTCATATGGCCGTGCCTCCTCCTTGTCTTGAAGTTTGTATTTTAATAGTTTCGGTTTTGAAAATGATACATCATGCTCAGTATAGCATCTATAATTTGAGAAGACGAATGACATAAGAGCAACGGATGAGCGAGTAAGGCTGGCTCCAGAGGGAGATAGGAAAATGGCAGTAACGAACAAAAAATTATCGCTGTGGCTGCTGGCATGGCCGATTTTTATTGAGTTGTTTTTACAATTTTTGCTTGGCGCAGCAGACACGCTGATGGTAAGCCGGATATCCGATCAGGCGGTTGCCGTTGTAGGATTCTCCAATCAGCTGTTTCAGGCGCTCACGACGCTGTTTATTACAGTGGCCAGCGGGGCAGGCATACTCATTGCCCAAAAGCTGGGATCACGCAAAAACGAGGAGGCCCGAACGATTGCGATAATGGCGGTCAGTGTGAGCGGCATTATCGGGATTGGGCTGAGCGTCGTACTATATACGATGCCGGGGCAAATCGCTTCGCTCCTTAAGCTGCCGGAGCATTTGATGCCGCTTGCTGAAACTTATATTTCTATCGTAGGCGGGGGCATGGTGCTCATTTCCTTGATGGCAGCACTTAGCACGGCGATTCGGAACACCGGCAATACGAAGGGACCGATGTATACAGCCATTGGCATGAACATTATACATGTCGTTCTCAACTATGCGTTTATTTTTGGCGCCTTCGGCTTCCCGGAATGGGGGTTGAAAGGGGTAGCGATATCGACGGTCATCTGTCGTTTGCTTGCCGTCACGGTGCTGTTTGTTATGTTCATGCATGCTTTTGAACGTACGATTCGGGTTCGAGATCTTGCAAATTTCAGCCGCAAGCTGTTTGGTGATGTGCTGCGAATCGGTTGGCCGCTTGGCGTCAATATGTCCTGCTGGGTATTTACACAGCTGCTTATTTATACGTTTTTGGCGATGCTCGGCACGACCGAGCTGGCGGCTCGGACGTATTTAAATACACTGGAATCGTTTTGCTTCATGCTGGGGTATTCCATTGCTTTGGCGGTGCAAATTCAAATTGCTCATTTGTTTGGAGCCGGCCGAATGAAAGAAGCGTATGGCATAGCGTATCGCGCCATGTGGATCGGGCTTGCCATCGTTACGGTCAATGCCACGCTTATCTTCCTATTCGGCAAGCAGCTGCTCGGATTATTTACGGAAAATCGCGAAATTATAGCGCTCGGCGTCTCGCTGCTAGGCCTCAACCTCATTTTGCAGCCAGGAAAAATGGTCAATATGGCGATGGGGAATGCGCTAAATGCAGTCGGTGACACAAGGTTTACGATGTGGAGCTCGCTAATCTCCATGTGGCTCATTGCAACGGCGCTCGCCTACTGGGTCGGCATCGAGCTTGGCTGGGGGCTGCTCGGCATTTATGCTTGCATGATTTTGGATGAGTACATTCGGGGTGCGCTAGCTCTATTTCGCTGGCGGGGGCGGAAATTTCTGCTCAAAGCCGAGCTGCAGAATGAGCTGGAGCATAAGGCTGTACAAGGTACTGTAGCAGCAGGCTCGGGCGCACTTGCAAAGTGAAGACAGGTTCAAAATGTTGGAGTGGCGTTTTAGGCCATTGCATGACAAAGCTAGATGTAGATGTGCCAACAAGAGTTGGAATCAATAAACAAGGAATAGCAGCTATGCGCTAAGCGTGTAGCTGTTTTTTTATGCTTGAGAACAAGAGCTGCGAATGAACAATAGGCATCATCCTTAGTAAAAGCGATTTTGAAGTCTAATTGTATGTTAGATAAAATAACTTAAACATGAAGAGGAAAGCGAGTCAAAACGCATATGAGGCATTGGAATCATATTTAAACTGAATAAATATGTCATAAAAACAAATTTATTGTCGAATAAAACAGAAAAAGAAAAAGTTGTGTTAGATATATTGACATGAGATAAAATGCCAATCTATAATGAACCTGCGAACGTTCCCTCTGGACGAACGATTTATACATAATTTCTCTTAACGTTCGGTTTTAGCTATCTCTTATACAAATAATGCTTAACTTAGGGGAGTGGAGAAATGAAAAACAGAAATTTCATTCAAGCGGGGATTATCGTATTGTTTATTAGCCTAATTGTATCGGCATGCGGGGGAAATAAAGAGACGGCCTCGACAACACCTTCGGAAACGGCGGGGGGAAGCGATGGGTCTGCGTCGTCAGATGGCATTAAGGTAGGTATTCTTCACTCGCTTAGCGGTACGATGGCGATTAGTGAAGTGTCAGTAAGAGATGCAGAGCTGATGGCCATTGAAGAAATTAATGCAGCAGGCGGCGTGCTGGGCAAGCAAATTGTTCCGGTCGTGGAAGATGGAGCATCGGATTGGCCGACCTTTGCCGAGAAAGCCCGCAAGCTGATTTCCGAGGATAAGGTGGCGACGGTGTTCGGGGGATGGACCTCCTCAAGCCGTAAGGCAATGAAGCCGGTATTCGAGGAATTGAACGGCTTGCTCTGGTATCCGGTGCAATATGAGGGGCTGGAGGCATCGCCAAACATTTTCTATACGGGAGCGACGACGAACCAGCAGATTGTGCCGGCTGTAGACTGGCTGCTCGAAAATCGCGGCAAAAAAATGTATCTGCTCGGCTCCGATTATGTATTTCCGCGCACGGCTAATCTGATTATTAAAGAGCAGCTCAAGGCTAAGGGCGGCGAGCTGGTAGGCGAGGAATATACGCCGCTTGGACATACGGATTACAGTACCATTATTAGCAAAATCAAAGAAGCGAAGCCGGACATCGTTTTTAATACGCTGAATGGCGACAGCAACGTCGCTTTCTTCAAGCAGTTGAAGGATGCAGGCATTTCTGCCCAGGATTTGACGACATTGTCAGTATCGGTAGCGGAGGAGGAAATCCGCGGCATTGGGGTTGATGTGCTGGAAGGGCATTTGGCGGCATGGAACTACTATCAGACGACAGATACGCCGGCCAATGCGGCTTTTGTAGCCAATTATAAGAAGAAATACGGGGAGGATCGGGTGACGGCTGACCCTATTGAGGCTGGATACACAGCGGTGTATTTGTGGAAGGCGGCCGTAGAGAAGGCGGGCTCCACTGATGTTGCCAAAGTAAAGGAAGCGGCGAAGGAGCTGGACTGGGATGCGCCGGAAGGCAAGGTACGCATTGACGGGGAGACGCAGCATATTTACAAAACGGTAAGGATTGGCGAGGTTCAAGCGGATGGACAGTTCAAGGAGCTGTGGAATTCTGGCGAAGCGGTGAAGCCGGACCCTTATTTGAAAAGCTATGAATGGGCAGCGAGCATTCAGCCATCCGAATAGAAAGCTTAGGCGCATGCTCTCGGAATGCTTGCGGGCATGAAATGCCTACCTATTGCAGCAGCGGGATAATGGCGATGGCGCAAGCCATCGCAGGAGGTGGAGAGCGGGATGGACGTATTTATTTTGCAGCTGTTCAATGGCATTAGCGTAAGCTCGATATTGCTGCTGATTGCACTGGGGCTGGCGATTACATTTGGCTTAATGAAGGTCATTAATATGGCCCATGGCGAGCTGATTATGATTGGCGCTTATTCCACCTATTTGACGCAAAATCTGTTTCACGCCTATATGCCGGGCTCCTGGTTCAACTGGTACTTTGTTCTATCGATTCCAGCGAGCTTCCTGATTGCATTTTTGTTTGGACTTCTGCTTGAAGTCAGTCTGATTCGCCATCTGTATGGCAGGCCGCTTGACAGCTTGCTTGCAACCTGGGGCGTTGGCCTTGTGCTTCAGCAGCTGGCACGGTCCATTTTCGGCGCTCCCAATGTGGCGGTGACCAGCCCATCTTGGCTGAATGGCGGCATGCGCATATTGAACGATCTCGTGCTTCCATACAAAAGGCTGTTCATCGTCGGCTTGGTCGCGGCCTGTCTGATCGCCATGTACTTCTATATTTACCGCAGCCTTGAAGGCAGGCGCATGCGTGCCGTTATGCAAAATCGCGATATGGCGGCATGCCTTGGCGTATCGACCCGTCGCGTAGACGCAATGACCTTTGCGATTGGCTCAGGCATTGCAGGAATTGCGGGCTGTGCTCTAACGCTGTTAGGGCCGATTGGGCCTTCTCTGGGCACCTATTATATTGTTGATGCATTCATGGTTGTCGTGCTTGGGGGTGTCGGCAAGCTGGTTGGTACAGTGCTTGGCGCGCTCGGCATCGGCGTGTTTAATACAATGTTTGAATATTGGACGAATGCTTCGCTCGGCAAGGTGCTGGTGTTCCTGTGTATCGTGGCATTTCTGCAATGGCGTCCTTCCGGGTTTGTGGCAATGCGCACACGCTCGCTTGATTAATAGAGAAAGGGGTGATGGGTGTGAAAATAGAGCAGCGAAGGTTATCACCCCAGCGTTTGTGGATTTTGGCAGGTTATGCAGCTGCGGCCGTGGCGTTGTTCTCGGCGCCGATGTTTTTAAGTGATTTTCGCCTCAACCTGCTGGCAAAATTTCTTGCTTTTGCTATTGTGGCGCTGGGGCTGGACTTAATTTGGGGCTACACGGGCATTCTTAGTCTGGGCCATGGCATTTTCTTCGGGATCGGTGCCTATGCGATGGCGATGTACTTGAAGCTGGAGGCAAGCGGCGGGAAGCTGCCGGATTTTATGGGCTGGAGCGGGCTCAAGGAGCTGCCGCTGTTCTGGCAGCCATTCAGCAGCTTTGGCTTTGCGGTAGCTATGGGTATTGTCATGCCCGCGCTGCTGGCGCTATTTCTCGGCTTTTTCACCTTTCGCAATCGCATTCGCGGTGTATATTTCACGATTTTGACGCAGGCATTGGTCATTATTACGACGACGCTGCTCGTCGGACAGCAGGCTTTTACAGGCGGGACGAACGGCGTAACGGGGTTTGGCAAAATATTAGGCGCTTCGCTCGCCTCCCCTGATACGAAGCGAATTTTATATTTTGTTACGGTGCTGGTGTTGATTGCGGTTTTTGTAGCATGCCGTTATGTCGTCGGCAGCCGCTTCGGCAAGGTGCTCCGCGCCATTCGCGATGGAGAAAATCGCGTGCGCTTCATCGGTTACAACCCTGCGATGTATCAAATGGCTATTTTCACTTTATCTGCCGCGTTTGCGGGTATCGCGGGCATGCTGTTTGTGCTCCATGTTGGCATTATTTCGCCTTCCATGATGGGCATCGTGCCCTCCATTGAAATGGTGCTGTGGGTGGCCATTGGCGGGCGCGGCACATTAATTGGAGCGGCGCTGGGCGCTGTATTGCTCAATTGGGCAAAAAGCGAATTCAGCACCTCCTATCCCGAGGGCTGGACGTATTTTCTCGGCGCAATGTTTGTCATCGTTGTAGTATTCCTGCCGAATGGCCTAACGGGACTGCTTGGCAAAATCAAGCTCGGCAAAAAACGGAGGGTGACGAAAAATGAGCCAACCATCGAGTATCCTGCAATGTAATGACGTGACGGTGGAATTTGACGGTTTTAAAGCGATTCAGGGCATGAGCCTCAACTTGGAAAAAGGGGAGCTGCGCTTCCTGATCGGTCCGAACGGCGCGGGCAAAACGACGATGCTGGATGTTATTTGCGGCAAAGTCCGTCCATCAACGGGGCAGGTCACATTCAATGGCGATATCGATATTACGCGAAAAAAAGAGCATCAAATTGCCGAGCTGGGCATCGGGCGCAAGTTCCAGGCTCCTTCGATTTTCCCCTCCATGACCGTGCTGGAAAATCTGGAGATCGCACTGCGTCAGCGGCGCGGCGTGTTCGCTACACTGTTTGCGAGGGTGCAGGCAGAAGAACAGAAGCGGATGAGACGGCAGCTGGAGATGATCGGGCTGTCCGATCAAGAGGATAGCCGTGCAGGCGGGCTGTCGCATGGCGAGAAGCAGTGGCTGGAAATCGGCATGATGCTGCTGCAGGAGCCGGATATTTTGCTGCTCGATGAGCCGGTGGCTGGGATGACCGATAAGGAGACGGATAAGACGGGGGAGCTGCTTCAGGAAATTGCCCGGGAACGCTCCGTCGTCGTCGTCGAGCATGATATGGAGTTTGTGCGCAGCTTTGCGAGCAAGGTGACGGTCATGCATGAAGGCAAGCTGCTCAAGGAAGGCACGATGGAGGATGTGCAGCGGGATGATCGGGTAGCCGAAGTGTATTTGGGGAAAAGGCGGGATGCGGATGCTAGCCGTTCGACAGCTTGAGGCCGGGTACGGGGAAAGCATTATTTTGCGCGATGTATCCTTAAAGGTGGAGCCGGGTCAGGTTGTATGCCTACTCGGTCGTAACGGCGTCGGGAAAACGACGTTGATGAAAAGCATTATGGGGCTGCTGAAAGCGCGGCAGGGTACGGTGGCTTATAAAGGCGTGGATCTGACGAAGCGCGCACCGGGCAGAAGGGCGAAGAGCGGCATGGGATACGTGCCGCAGGGAAGAGAGATTTTCGGACAGCTCACGGTATACGAAAATATTTTGATCGGCTTGGAGGCTGCGCCGCGCGAGGGGCGAGGGCGTGGACAGGCGAATATGATCCCGCCCGCTGCCATTGCGAAATTTCCGGTGCTGCCGGAAATGTATGCGCGGCGCGGCGGCGATCTCAGCGGCGGACAGCAGCAGCAGCTTGCTTTCGCCAGAGCGCTCGCTTCGCAGCCCTCTCTGCTGCTGCTCGATGAGCCTTGCGAGGGCATTCAGCCCTCCATCGTGGATGATATCCGCGAGGTCATTCGTTCCATTAAGGCGGATGGCCAGACGGCGATCCTGCTCGTTGAGCAGAGCCTCGATTTTGTAAAAAGCGTAGGCGATTATTTTTATATTTTGGAAAAGGGCGCTATCGCTTGGGAAGGAACGCTCGCGCAGTTGAGCAACGACGTGATCAAGAAATATTTGACGGTATAATACCACGATTCATCTCATACCTCGATTTTGACAGCCCCGCCTCAAATCAGATAATAAGGGATAAAAGAGAAAAAAGAGAAAAGCCTACTTCTCTAAAGGTGAAAGCTGCTTTTTAGAGAGGTAAGCCTTTTTCTGTATTCTTATGATGATTGTCGATGTCTATCCTGTCTGTGTCCTACGTCTTCATTTTGCGATAATGCTTCCACAATATAATAATGAATAATGGAATGGCAACGGCATTGGTAGTGTGGGCAATCGGTATATCGCCAAGGGGCGATAAGGATTTGCTTAAAATGCTTAAGAGTAATAATACAATCGCTCCAATAATGGCTGAGCCCGGAATAATGATTCGGTAATCATTGCCGCACCATTTGCTCAGCAGGGCAGATGCTATCAGGCCTATACAAGCTACTGGGCCGACAAGCCAAACGGCAAGACCGGTCATAAGAATAACGACTGCGGCGGATAGGCCATATACAACAGCTCCAGCTGCTCTTACTCCATAAAAATGCTTAGAAATAAAGAAGGATAGCCCTACAGCAGCGACCAAGGCGACAATAATGAGTGAAGCTAAGGCGTAAGAGCTTTTTCCTGTAATGTATACACCGCTTACTGCTGTTAATACTGCACTAATATCGTAACGGTCATTGGCGTATAGGCGAACAAGCAAAATAGTGAAATGGGCAGCTGTTCCAAGGAATGCTCCGGCAAAAATAAACTGCATCGAGGATGGCGGGATTTTGAGAAAGCGCGTCATCCCATACATGATGATGCAGCCAGTCAAACAGCCGGCGATACTGAGAGCAGCCGTGACGATGGGAATAGAAGTGGAAGCCTCTTCACTAAAAATAAACGGCCAAGCTAAAAATAGAGCAAGACTCGACATTTCGGTGAGACCAAAAGTCGTGGGCGCAGCCAAGCGATTACGCATGAGGCCTTGAAGAATAGCTGCGGAAGCGGCGAGGCCGGCTCCTGCTAATGTCAGGGCTACTGCACTTGGAAGCCGATATTCGCTCATTATCATAAATGCTTTTGAATCCCAGTCTTTATGAATGAGGGCATCGGCGAAATCACTGAGGCCAACACCTATAAAGCCCGTGGCTAAATGCCAAGCAAAACAAGCAATCACCAAAATAGGCCCTAAAATAAACAAGGCAGACACAAACAGTGGATTCGCTTTCGTACGTGTGGTCATGAATCAGTAGTCCTTCCTGAAAAAATCTGTTTTCCTTTATATCGGAAATATAGAGGGAATATTACACCCGGACTGTTCATCACCTTAGTAGGTCGGCTTATTTCCCGAGCCATTGCCTCAGCAACTGGGCAGTATGCTCTGGGTGGGAGATCGGAAAATGATGCCCGTAAGGAAGGTTATCCATGTGCAAGTGGCGGTAGCGATCAGGCAGCTGATAGTTCCGTTCCTGTTCTCCCCATAAAATATGAACCTTCTTCTCATCCCACTGTTCCGGCGTTAGCTGAAAGCTTTGCGGATGCGTCAACTCGCGCAATAGCTCGGCAAGTGTTTTCCTTACCCGCGGTGAGCGCAGCTCATCTTGGACATAACGGGTATATTCGGCTGGAATTTGTGCCTCTGATTCGAAGCAGCTTTGCTTAATCAGCGACCTGATTAGTGCGGCCTCACTCATGCGTGAGAGTGCCATTTCCGTAAGCCAGCGCTGCTTATACATGGATGGTGCCGGATGAAAAACGGGCTGCAGCAGTCCAAGCGCTTGAATTCGTTCTGGCAGACGCTCCATGACTTTGGCGGCAAGGAGTGCTCCATAAGAATGCCCGATTAAGGTAACGGGAGCATCCATTGCTGCAATGGCTTCTATAAGGCTCTCCAAGTGGCCATCAATTACATTGGACTTATGGTGATAGGGGCTTCTGCCTAGCCCAGGAAGGTCAGGGAGCCAGACGTTGGCATTCTGAAAATGATGGGCTAGAGGAATCAGGCAATCCGCTCCGCTAAAGGTGCCAGGTATGAACAAAATCGGATTTCCGCTTTTGTTGTTATTGTGCAATGCAGTCATATTGCCTAGCTTGCCCTGATTGTAGCCCTTATGCGCCGTCACTGAATGCGAGAGGCGAAAATCGAGGTCAGCGATTGTATGGCGCAAAGCAGACGGCGTCACCGTGTAGTCCAGCGCATATTTTTGTTGAATATATCGGGCGGATTCGAGCGAATAAGAATCGTCTACGACAAAGCTCAGTGATTCCTGGGGAATGCCCAGTTTGCCGCCCAGTGGGCTTCCGAGCACTTTGGATAAGACGCCAAGCGGTAGAGAGCCGACGGGCTTGGCTACGCGAAGCTCCTTGGCCATCGTTGTAATAAGCTGCATCATATTAGGGTTGTCTTCCTTCGCTTGCAACAAATAATACGTTTGGCTGATAGGTTGCTCTTCTTGGGCAAGTGCGGCGAGAAAGGCGGCGGCGTGATCAAGGTGGAACAGGGGCAGCCAATATTTTTCGCCTCCCGGGACAAGGGCCATCAGTTTTCTGCGTGCAGCATCAACGAGAACGCCGAGACCACCGAGCTGCTCTGTCTCTCCTGTTGCGGAATCGCCGATGACGACGCCGGGGTGGACGACGGACAGGGGGTAGCCTTGTTCGACGCTTTGCTCCCGCAGGTGAAGGTCGGCGAGGAACTTGGCCTGCTCATAAGGCGGCTCATGGTTTAAAGTTGCAAGGGCCTGCTCTTTCTGCGATAGATCCTCATTGCGGAACGGGCTTTTAAAGCCGACCAAGTGGATAAAATGGCGCAGCGTCGTCTCCGCATGAATAAGCGAGGCTATTTCAGCCATATGCTGCGAGGCTTGTAAAAACACCAGCTTAGCCTGTTCGTCGCTCAGTCTGATATCCATAGGGCCACCCGCATGAATAATGACCTCTGCTGTTTTCACCCTCGCCAAATCTTCTTTGCTCAAGCCCAATAAAGGCTGTGTCAAATCGCCGCATACCGGCTTAATGAACTCGTTATGCCGAAGGTTCAGCTTGTCCAAAAGCTGCTCATATTTGCTTAAAGAACGAACGAGAACGGTTACGTGCTGCTTGGTTTGTGCAAGGGCCTGTATGAATCGTTGTCCAATAAATCCTGTGCCGCCTGTAACAAATAAATGTGTCATAATTTTGCTCCTTCTATATAAATCATTTTGTAAGTTAAAAGGGGATTACCGTCTAAAAATTAGTACTTATTAGTACTAAAATGATTAAAAAAATTACTTTAGCAAGGCTGCTAAAGCATGAAACGCATGTGTAACTGTATTTGGGTTCTGGCTGGCATGCTGCAAAAATAAAGCTCCCTCAATCGTAGACAGCATAAGTGCGGCGGTTGGTTCGACCGGCAAGTCGGGCTTGAGCTCTTTGCGCGATATTCCCTCGTGCAGCAATTGTTCGATAAAGGAAAGCTGGCTTTGGAAAAAGCGGCGGAACTGCTCGCGGAACGGTCCGTTCTCCAGCGGCGCCTGCGTATAGAGGGTCAGAAATGGGCAGCCGCCAAGGCAGTGCGCATCCTGCTCGGTCAATAGCCAGGCGAGCTTATCCAGACGCTCAAGTACAGGTAGATCATTTTGCCTGCCAATGTGCTCGAACAAGCTTGCATATTGGTTGATCATCCGTTCAATAATGGCGGACAGCAGCTCTTCTTTGCTTTTGAAATAATAATAGATGTTCGTTTTGGACACTTTGCTGGCAGCTACGATGTCATCCATGCTCGTAACCAAATAACCTTTGCTCAAAAATAGCTGTTGGGCCGCATGCAAGGCGACCTCGCGGTTGGATTGTTTTGTTTTCATATTAGTACTGTATAGGACTAATATTAATTTGTCAATGATTGCAGATACGCAGATTTGTTTTATAGAGACTTTATACCATTGTTAAATCTATGTTAGTTATTGTTACACAACTAGGTATAAAGTCACTTGTTCTATTTTTATATGTGAGATAATATAACGCAATAGAGATTATAATATAGTTAAGTGGAGGGAACCAAGATGATGCTGTCTATTAAAAGGATGACTGTTTTTTCGCTTTCTGCCATTATCGCACTCGTAACATTTATTTCTCCTGTAGGAGCCGCTGAGGCTGCTGTCCAGGCAATTACTTTCCCAGAGGTGCCTGCTTCCTTTCAAAAATCGAAGCTCCCTAACATTTTGGTTATTGGTACAGGCGGTACAATTGCTGGACAATCGACTGATGAGACAAGCTTTCAAACGTACCGTGCGGGTACGCTTTTAATTAAAGATATGGTGAAGAGCCTGCCGAATCTGGATAAGATGGCGGACGTTGAGACTGTGCAATTTGGCAACAAAGGCTCATCGGCTTATCTGATGGACGATCTGGCAAGCCTGTCGATGACAGTGGATGCAGCGTTGAAGAAATACGACGGTGTAGTCGTTACGACGGGTACGGATACGATGGAAGAGATCGGTTATTTCCTCGACCTTACGGTCCGCAGCTCGAAGCCGGTTGTCATTACGGGTTCTATGCGTCCGTGGACGGTAATCGGAAGCGATGCTCCAGCGAACTTGTTCAATGCAATCAAGCTGGCGGCAAGCGGCAAGACGAAGAAATTCGGCACGGTGCTTATGCTGAATGATGAAATTCATGCTGTGCGTGAAGTGACGAAAACAAATGCACTTCGTCTCGACACGTTCGAATCGCCTGGATTTGGTCCACTCGGCTATATTGACGAATCGATCATTCAAATTTACCGTGTGCCAACAAGAGCGCTGAAAACCGACGCAGAGTGGGCGACGCCATTTGATCTGTCCAAGCTGCCGAAGGCGGGCTTCTCGAAGGTTGAAATTGCTTATTCGTATCAAGGTGCTGGCGGTGAGGCTATTAAAGGCTTCGTAGACGGCGGTGCAAAAGGGATTGTTACAGCGGGTACGGGAGCTGGCGGCATTTCCGCTGCAATGAGAGAAGAGCGTACGAAAGCGATTGAAAAAGGCGTTATTTTCGTAACGACGACAAGAACCGGATCGGGCAATATTTACGGCGGCAGCGAGGGGATTTTAGCAGGAGACAATTTGAATGCGGCTCATGCTCGTATCCTGCTTATGCTGACTCTGACGTATACAAGCGATTTCCCGACTATGCAAAAATGGTTCACAGTTTATGGTGCACTGGAAGTGCCTGCAGATACAGCGGTGAAAGCTGCTGCATAATAGAAAGCATTTTGGATGAGAATAACGTAAATTAATGTGACATGAGTATTGACAGGGTGTTGGGCGCCCTACTATAATACAGATAAATGTAAGGTTATCTAACAAAAGATCATATAGTTCCTATGCTGGCTGTACACATCGGGAACGACAAGCTGTCTAGGGTTCCGTTGACAGGTCGCAAGCGTGCCTCGCGTCTTATCAAGTCTGGTCCAAGAGACGGCGTACGGCGAGTGCGCATCCATTGAGGGATGGCGGCAAGCGCTGTATAACACGGAAGGATAAAAGCCTGGGAGATCACAATCTCCCGGGCTTTTGTTTTTTTTAGAAATATAAAAATGTATGAGTTACACGCTTATACATGCTTATATTTCACCCGCGAAACGGTAGCTTTGCCGCCAGAGGATGGCGACAGCTGTTACGCTTAGCCCAATCTCTGGTTATTCAGGAGTTGGAGCGTTAAAGACAAGGGGTGGGACAATGAGACAGTCGTGGAAGGTTTGGCTCTTGGGGTTGCTTGTCGTGTCGATGTTTGTTGTTGTGGGTTGTGGTAGTTCAGGTGGCAAAGCGGGAGAAGGAGGAGCGGGTGAGCCGATTACAATTGCCCTGAGTCCGTGGCCGGGTTGGTATATGTGGTATGTAGCTGAGGAAAAAGGTTTTTTTGAAAAGCACGGAGTCAACGTAAAGCTGGAGTTTTTCCCGGTGTACAGCGACTCGCTGCAAGCTTTGGCAACGGGAAGGGTAGATGCAAACAGCCAGACGCTGAGCGATACGCTCGCTCCTTTTTCAAAGGGAATTCCGCTTAAAGCGGTTCTGGTCAACGATAACTCCTTCGGCGGCGATGCTATTGTCAGCAAACCGGAAATCCAGTCCATACAGGATTTGAAGGGGAAAACAGTTGCGACGGAGCTTGGTACTGTCGATCATTTGCTGCTGCTGACTGCCTTGGCGCAAAATGGCATGAAGGAAGAAGATGTGAACTACGTCAATATGACTGTAAATGATGCGGGCCCAGCTTTTATTTCCGGAAAGTCTGATGCTTCTGTTCTATGGGAGCCGTTCCAGACAATTGCGGTGAAGGAAGGAAAGGGCAAGGTGTTGTTCTCCTCTAAAGATACGCCGGGACTTATACCGGATTTGCTTGTGTTTCGTGAAGAGGTTGTGCAGAAGCGTTCCGCTGAAGTGCAGAAGGTTGTGGATGCCTGGTTCGATGCGCTTGCGTATTATGAGGCGAATCAGGAAGAGGTGCTGAAGCTGCTGGCGACCAAGGCGGAGACGACTCCGGAGGATCTCAAGTTGGGGTTTGATGGCATCAAGCTGTTCTCTCAAGCGGATAATCTTCACGCCTTCGAGAAGCGTGATGAATATACCTCGCTTGAATATACGGCGGGACAGACGGCGGGTTTCTTGCGCGGACTCGATATGGTCGGTGACATTGATGACGTGAGCGGACTGTTCGACGCGCAATTCGTCAAAAATACATCAGCAGGGAAGTGATGACGATGGAGGCAGTTCGGCGGCGGAAGCCGCATCGGATACAGATTTTTAAAGATATTGGCTCCCGGGCGTTTATGATTACGGCTAGCTGCTCTTTTCTGCTCCTTCTGCTGCTGTGGTCGCTGCTTAGCTATACGGAGGCTGTGAACCCTGTATTTTTGCCGAAGCCGCATGTCGTGCTTGCGACCTTTATAGAGCTGCTCGGCAGCTCTGATTATTGGAATCATATTGGCGTTAGCTTATTTCGCGTTATGTCAGGCTTCCTGTTGGCATGTGCGCTAGGCATTCCTATCGGAATATTGGCTGGAACGTTCAAATTCGGCGAAGCGCTAATAGAGCCTCCGATGGAATTTATCCGCTACATGCCAGCGGTTGCTTTTATTCCGCTTATTATGGTTTGGGCGGGGATTGGCGAGTGGGCCAAGGTATTGCTTATTTTTATCGGCTGTTTCTTCCAGCTCGTGCTGATGGTGGCTGACAATACGCGAAGGGTGTCGCAGGATTTGCTGCAAGCTTCCTTCACGCTTGGGGCGGGGCGCTGGAAGGCAATCGAGACGGTGCTCATACCGGCGATCCAACCGCAATTAATGCATACGATGCGGCTTATTCTCGGCTGGGCGTGGACGTATCTAGTTGTGGCGGAGCTGGTTGCTGTCAACAGCGGGCTTGGATATGCCATCATGAAGGCGCAGCGATTTTTGAATACGGAGGAGATTTTTGTAGGTATTTTCGTTATTGGGCTGCTGGGCTTGATCAGCGATCGCATTTTTGCCTTTTTGAACCGCAGATTGTTCCCTTGGGTATAGGGTTTGATGACGGAGGTTCCGTTATTTTAGCTTTTGATCCTATTTCGGGACGTAAGCGGACAGGAGATCCGCTATCTTCCTAATAACCTCTTCAAGATGGCTTTTGGCAGCGCATTAGCTGCTCCTGAGTCCGCTGCCTAGCCATAAGCCTTGATTCTGTTGAAATAGCGGCTGCTGTGTCCGCCAAGTATTTCTTTGTGCAGGGTGTGAACCCCTGAAACGAAGATTGCGATTCCTAGTTGAAAAAAAGAATATCAGTGCCTGCTGTATACGAAGCTCGCAGTCCGAGAGGAAGAATTCCTTGAGGCCTGTGGGCTTTTTTTAAAATATAGGAAAGTATATGATTTTCCCATCCTTTCTCTATATTTCAACGCGAAACGATAGCTTTGCCGCCAGAGGATGGTTTCAGCCATTTGCGCTTGTTTGCATATAAATGTAAAAAGTGATATCATAAATATATCAAATTAATACTAAAGGGGTGTTCTGACAGATGAAAGAGTTCAAAGCTTGGCATGTAAATGGATTTTTGGCATTGCTGGTTGGCGTACTGTCGCTTGTTGGGGGAATCATTCTGATTGTGTTTGGCGCATCGGGCGTACAGCCGGACTTCCTTTCGATTATTGCGGGTGGATTGCTGATACTTGTTTTTATTATCGCTTCGTCCTCGCTGACGATTGTGCAGCCGAATGAAGCGAAGGTCATTACCTTTTTTGGAAAATATATCGGTACGGTAAGAACAGCAGGGCTGTGGATGACGCTTCCGCTGACGAACAAGCAGAAGGTATCGCTTAAAGTGCGCAACTTTAACAGCCATACGCTGAAGGTCAATGATGCCGACGGCAATCCGATTGAAATTGGGGCGGTTGTTGTGTTTAAAGTAACGGACACGTCCCGTGCGAGCTTCGATGTCGACAATTATGAGCGTTTCGTGGAAATTCAAAGCGAGACGGCTGTTCGCCACACGGCGGCACAGCACCCATATGATACGCATACGGATGAGAACGCGATGTCTCTGAGAGGCAATTCCGAGGAAGTGGCAGAAGAGCTGCTCAAGGAGCTGCAAAGCAGGCTTGCTGTTGCGGGAGTTGAAGTAATAGAGACGCGGCTGACGCATCTGGCTTACGCCCCGGAAATTGCTAGTGCAATGCTGCAAAGGCAGCAAGCAACAGCGATTGTGGCAGCTCGCCAGAAAATCGTTGAAGGCGCGGTTGGTATGGTGGATGCGGCATTGAAGCAATTGGAGGATAGTGGAATTGAGCTGGACGTGGAGCGGCGTGCGGCGATGGTCAACAATCTGATGGTGGCGATCGTATCGGATCGTTCTGCCACGCCGGTCATTAATACCGGGTCTTTGTACACGTAGGGAGCTGTCGATAATGGGAAAAGAAAAGAAAGCTTTTCCGCTCCGACTGAATCCTGACATTCACCGCGCTCTGGAGCAGTGGGCTAATGAGGAATTTCGCAGCGTCAATGGTCATATTGAGTTTTTGCTGCGCGAAGCGCTTAGTCGTTCGGGCAGGCTGCCGAAGCCGCGGCCAGCCGAGCCTCTGGGAAATGCCGGTGAGCCTAAGGAATAGAGAGAAGCAGATAAAGAGCCTGATTATAGGTAAGAAACAAAGCCAAACAGCAGCTGCCGTTCAATGACGATGGAGCTGCTGTTGAGATTTGGCTACAATGAGGGCGGACAGGTTATTAGGCATGTTTTGTTTGCTGTTGATTTGGTGCAGATGAAGGTCGTTCCTTATGAGAGTGCGGAGATGGGCGAAGTGTATATGTACACGCCGACTTGGCCTATCGTCGACTACCAGTGGATTGATAATAATCAGTTTTGGGTGGCCTCGGCTGATTTGCAATCATCTGAAGCTGAATTTGAAGCTGTTCAAAATTGGTTGGCTTCAAGTGATAGGAATATCAAGAAGGTAACCATTTTGTTGAACCAAGAGGAGTTGTTAGACGCTTACTCGATGCCTTAGAGCAGGAATGCTAAGGTGTCTAAAATCGGTGTGTCCTTTATATTATGTTATGTTATCTAACATTATTGTTGACAAATGATATTCAATAGTCATATAATCTATTTAACGTTAGGTTATATGACAAATGAATATAGGTTTCCGTTGCAAAATATACTGGAAACAAATCGCTGTCTAGGGTTCCGTTAGCTGCTGATGGGGTACGCCTCATCTGTTAATAGCTAAGTCTGGTCCGAGAGACGGCATGCAGTCGAATGCGAGTAATGCTGGCGCGAATCGCTGTATAACACGGAAGGATAAAAGCCTGGGAGATCAAATCTCCCGGGCTTTTTTTATTTATATTTACACGGGGAGGCGAAAGAGGGAATGAGTGAAGAATGGAGCAAAACGATTGAAGCCGGAGGCAAGTGGTCGGGTGTTATTGGACGGGGGAAGCTTGTTCGTTTAACCGCCCTTGAAGGTGGGGCGAATGTGTCTGCCATGCTGTTCAGCGCTCAAGATTTGAATGAACGCTACAATATGCCAGATACACTCAAGGCGCAGCATACCTCACATCTAACGAAAGGGAATGTGCTGATGAGCGACAATGGACGTGCGATGGTCAGTATTGTAGAGGATGGACTTGGCTGGCATGACCCGCTTGGCGGCTATACAAGCCGCGAGCTGACGGATGAGCGCTATGGCGCGACGACTTATCAGGCACTTCGAAATGGCTGGCTGCGAAGCGGGCAGGAAAATTTGGCGGTTGAGCTGGTGCGAAGCGGCATGGGTGTCAGGGATTTGATGCCGGTCATCAACTGGTTTTCTAAAATCAGCTGCGATGAGCAGGGTGATATGCATTATGCCGAAAATCATTGCCTGGCAGGTGCTAGTGTGACGCTTCGAACAGAAATGGATGTGCTGCTGGTGCTGTCGAATACGCCTAATCCGCTTGATGCTAGAACGATTTATCCTTCGGTTCCGGTGGGGGTAGAAGTGTTCGCGGCTGAGACAGTAGATCGAGAACATGACTATTGTGTAAATTATCGTGCGGAAAACCGCCGTGCGTTCGAAAATACGTGGGAATACAACCTTTTATGGGGAGGCGGATGGTGATGGCAGCATTTAACTTGGTAGAAAGCTCGCGTAAGGCGGCGGAAGCTGTGTACAGTAAAACCATTTTGGCCGGCGATGGCTGGATGCATGATTTGCTGCCTGGACAAGTGCTCAGAATTGTCGATCTCGAAGGTAATCAGGCGGCGGATACACTATTTTACGATGCGGATCAGCCGGAAGATCATTATAGCGCCATAGCAACGATTGCAGGGCAAGCCAATGTGTATTTAACGGCAGGCTCGGTGCTGCGGGCAGAGTCGGGCAAGCCGCTCGTAACGATCGTTGCCGATACATGCGGACGCCATGATACGATTGGCGGCTCCTGCTCTGCACAGAGCAACACGGTGAGATATGCCCATGAAAAACTGCATATGCACAACTGCCGCGATACGTTCATGCTCCAGCTGGCGAAACGGGAGGCTGGCTATACAAAGCGCGATTTGGCGCCTAATGTGAACTTTTTCATGAATGTGCCAGTAACAGCCGAGGGCGGCTTGCAGTTTGCGGACGGCGTATCCGCGCCTGGCTACTACGTAGAAATGCAATCGCATGGCAGGGTGACAGTGCTCATCAGCAACTGTCCGCAGTTGAACAATCCTTGCAATGCCTATAACCCAACATCTGTGCAGGCACTAATCTGGAACGAATAAATGAATGCGAAGGAGAGGTTGCTATGTTTGCAAAGGTACTGATCGCAAATCGCGGCGCAATTGCCGTGAGAATCGAGCGCACGCTGCGCAAGCTAGGTGTTCAATCTGTCGCTGTCTATACGCAGGCGGATCAAGACAGCAGGCATGTCGATGACGCCGATGAGGCGGTGTGGATCGGGGATGGGCCTGCCAAAGAAAGCTACTTGAATGCGGAGCTCATTCTTCAGACGGCGATAGCGTCAGGTGCGGAGGCGATTCATCCGGGCTATGGATTTTTGAGCGAAAATGCAGACTTTGCCCGTGCCTGTGCCGAACGCGGTATCGTATTCATCGGCCCGACCCCGGAGCAAATGGAGCAGTTTGGGCTTAAGCATTCCGCCAGAGAGCTGGCGCAGAAGGCTGGCGTGCCAATGCTGCCGGGAACCGACCTGATTGACAGTGTGGAGGAAGCAGTACTGCATGCACAGCAAATCGGATATCCGGTTATTCTGAAAAGCACGGCAGGCGGCGGCGGTATCGGCATGCGGGTGTGTGACGATGAGCAGGCGCTGCTTGCTGCCTATGAGGGTGTTCGTCATCTGGCGGAGACGAATTTCAAGAACGGCGGGATGTTTTTGGAAAAATACATCGCCAAGGCACGTCATGTCGAGGTGCAAATTTTCGGTAACAGCTACGGTGAGATTGTTGCACTTGGTGAACGGGATTGCTCCGTGCAGCGGCGCAATCAGAAGGTGTTGGAGGAAAGTCCGGCTCCCCATTTGCCCGCTGCCGTTCGCGCGGCCATGATGGAATCGGCAACGAGGCTTGCAGCCGAGGTGGGCTACCGCAGTGCGGGGACGGTGGAATATTTATATGACCCCGAAACGGCTGCGTTTTATTTTCTCGAAGTGAACACACGGCTTCAGGTGGAGCATGGCGTGACGGAAGAGGTGCTTGGGCTCGATCTGGTGGAATGGATGGTGCGGGAAGCGGCGGGTGAGCTGCGCGAGCTGCAATCATTAGTGGGGGAGCCGCAGGGACATAGCATTCAGGCTCGCATCTATGCGGAGGATTGCTTGCAGGGCTTCCGTCCAAGTGCGGGGCAGCTGGATCAAGCGAGATTTTCAGAGCAGGCGCGCAATGAAACATGGGTGAGGGACGGCATGACCATTACGACGCTGTATGACCCGATGCTGGCAAAAATCATCGTGCATGGTGCGGATCGCGAGGATGCTCTGCGGAAGCTGGGTGGGGCGCTGGCGCAGACGCGGATGTACGGCCTGACGACGAATTTACAGTACGTGCAAGCGCTGCTTGCGGATGCAGCTTGCAAGGAGGGGCTTGTTTATACGCGGATGCTGGAGGATTTTGCGCCAGTTGAGCAAGCCATCGAGGTGCTGGACGGCGGCGTGCAGACGACGGTGCAGGATTGGCCCGGAAGAGTTGGACATTGGGATGTTGGTGTGCCGCCATGCGGACCGATGGACCCTTACTCGTTCCGCCTAGGCAACAAGCTGCTCGGCAATTCGGATCAGGCGGCGGGCCTTGAGCTGACGCTGCGTGGCGGTTCTTATCGCTTCCGCGATGCGATGCGATTTTGCCTGACGGGTGCTGATATGCAGGCGAAGCTGGATGGCGAGCTTGTACCGCTGTATGCGCCTTTACTGGCGAAGGCGGGGCAGGTGCTCAGCTTCGGCGAGGCAGCCGCTGGGCTGCGGACGTATTTGCAGATTGCAGGCGGGCTGGATATGCCGCTCATTCTGGGCAGTGCCGCAACGTTTACGCTGGGCGGCTTTGGCGGTCATGGCGGCCGGGCGCTGCGAGCTGGTGATGTGCTGAGAGTTCACGGTGCTGGCAGCACGCTATCTCATGAAATAGCGGTCTCTGAACGACTGCCGAAACAGCAATCTGAACAGCAATCTGAGCAGCTTTCTGAACAACGTTCGGAGCTGCCGCGAGACGGTTTATCCGTACCGTTGGCAGAGGGGCTTCCTCCTGCTTACCGTCCGGCTATTGGGAGACAATGGACGATTGGTGTCATACCGGGACCGCATTGTACAGAGGAATTTTTGCGGCCGGAGTATTTAAAGCAATTAACCGATACGCAGTGGGAGGTTCACTTTAACAGCTCCCGTACAGGAGTGCGTTTAATTGGTCCTGCGCCGCTTTGGACTAGAGAGGATGGCGGAGAAGCGGGGCTGCATCCTTCGAATATTCACGACAATGCCTATGCTGTGGGAACGCTTGATTTGACGGGCGATATGCCGATTCTGCTGGGGCCCGATGGCCCGAGCCTGGGTGGTTTCGTATGCCCGGTCACGACGGCTTCCGCTGAGTTTTGGAAGCTGGGGCAGCTGCATCCCGGCGACAAGGTTTATTTTCAGCTATTGACGCTTGAAGAGGCTGATGCGCTGCGCGATGCGCAGGAAGCTAATTTGCGGGCGCTGGGTGAAGGAGACACGGCGTTTCTGCAAGAGCTGACGCTTCCTGAGCCTAGGAAGCAGTTGCTTTCTCCATCCTATCCGCTGCTCGTTAGCGAGGAGGCGGGGCGGCGGTTTCCTATCTCCATTCGGTGCAGCGGGGATGAAAATTTGCTCGTGGAATATGGCGAGCTGAAGCTGGACATTTTGCTCCGTTTTCAGGTGCATGTGCTGATGGAGGCGATTCGGGCGGATGCTTCGCTTCCTGTACTCGATCTGACGCCGGGCATTCGCTCGCTGCAGGTGCATATCGATCGCACTCGCATCACGGCCTACGATGCTTGCCGCCGCTTGCTGGAGCTGGATAGCGCGCTGCCGCCGCTTGAAACCATTGAAGTTCCGTCGCGAATTGTCCGGCTCCCGCTTTCGTGGGATGATCCGTCCACGCAGCTGGCGATAGACCGCTATCAGCAAACGGTGCGTCCGGATGCTCCTTGGTGCCCAAGCAATATAGAGTTCATTCGGCGCATCAATGGTTTGGATGGTAGGCAGGATGTGCAGCGA
Organism: Paenibacillus sp. FSL H8-0537; assembly: GCF_038051995.1. Classification (NCBI taxonomy): domain Bacteria; kingdom Bacillati; phylum Bacillota; class Bacilli; order Caryophanales; family Paenibacillaceae; genus Paenibacillus; species Paenibacillus sp. FSL H8-0537. The sequence continues at coordinate 75,111 of NZ_CP150290.1, forward strand.
ATCGTTTTCGATGCCAGTTATCTTGTGCTAGGTTTGGGCGATGTGTATTTGGGCGCACCTGTTGCGACGCCAATTGATCCGCGGCATCGTCTGGTGACGACTAAATATAATCCGGCGCGAACGTGGACGCCTGAAAATGCCGTCGGAATTGGCGGAGCTTACATGTGTGTCTATGGCATGGAAGGGCCGGGCGGCTATCAATTTGTTGGGCGCACGATTCAAATGTGGAACAAGCTGCGAACGACGAAGAGCTTTACGGCGGGCAAGCCGTGGCTGCTGCGGTTTTTTGACCAAATTCAGTTTTATCCGGTTGCTGCGGATGAGTTGTTGAAGATGCGTGAAGACTTTCCACGCGGGCGCTTTGATGTCGAAATTACGGAGACAACCTTCGAGCTGAAAGACTATTTGGCGTTTCTCGCTTCTATTGAACAAGATGCGGAGTCGTTCCGTGCTACCCAGCAGGCTGCGTTCAAGGCCGAGCGCAAGAGCTGGAAGGCGCTAGGGCTTGCGGAATATGTCTCCGAGCAGGATGGCGCGGCTCAAAGCGAAGAAGAGGAGCTGCCTGCTGGGGCGGAGGCCATTCGCTGCAATATGCCGGGAAGTGTGTGGAAGGTGCTTGTACAGCCGGGCGCTCGAGTGAAAAAGGGCGATACGCTTATTATTGTAGAAAGCATGAAAATGGAGTTTTCCCAGCAGGCATCCTGTGATGGGGTTGTTGCCTCGATCTATGTCAAGCCTGGTGATGAGGTTCATACCGGCCAGCTTGTTGCTGGCATTATGCAAGTCCAGAAAGAGGTGTCGCTCGTATGACGGCTGTTACTTTTCCTGAAGTGCTCACGATGCAGTGGCTGCGTGAAAAATATACCACCAAGCAGCTTGCGCCTGAGGCGGTTATTGAAGAAATCATCAGCCGTTCCGAGCGAGATGCGGCTATGAATATCTGGATTACGCCGCCTTCTCTTATGCAGCTGCGCCCTTATCTGGAGCGGCTCGCGCTGCTTGATCCGGCACAAACGCCGCTCTGGGGCATCCCTTTCGCAGTCAAGGACAATATCGACGTTGCGGGCTTTCCGACAACGGCAGCTTGTGCGGAATTTGCCTATACGCCAGGCGAGAACGCCACTGTAGTGGAGCGTTTGGTTCAGGCGGGGGCTATCCCGCTAGGCAAAACCAACCTCGACCAATTTGCCACCGGCTTGGTCGGCATGAGAAGCCCTTACGGCGAGGCGCATAATGCTTTGCGCCCCGAGCTGATCAGCGGCGGCTCGAGCTCCGGCTCGGCTGTCGCTGTTGCCCGCGGCCAAGCGGTATTCTCGCTTGGCACAGACACCGCTGGCTCCGGCCGTGTGCCTGCCGCGCTGAACGGGCTTGTCGGCTTTAAGCCGACCCTTGGCGCGTGGCCGACTAAGGGCGTCGTGCCTGCCTGCGCCAGTCTGGACTGTGTGACGGTATTCGCCCACAGTATAGATGATGCGCTCGCCGTGGACAGCTCCGCTCGCGGCCTGGATCCTGCCGATCCATGGTCAAGGGACGTTGTACGCTCTGCCAGTGGTCTGCCGTCCAAGCTGTATTTGCCTCAGGAACGTCCAGCCTTTTACGGACCATTCGCTGACGAATATGCCCGGGCATGGGAGGGCTCAATTCAGCAATTGCAAGCGCTTGGGATCTCCATTGAATATGTGGATTGCAGCTTGTTTGCAGAAGCGGCAGCTGAGTTGTATGAAGGTCCTTGGGTAGCGGAGCGCTGGGCTGATCTGAGCGAATTTATCGAAAGCCACCCTGGGGCTTTAGTGCCTGCAACGGAGCAGGTGCTTCGTTCGGGAGCGGCAGAGCGCCATACGGCAGCTTCTGTATTTGCTTCCATGCATCGCTTGCAGGCTTTCAAGCTGGCGGCGAAATTCCTGCTCGGTGATGCGGTGCTGGTAATGCCGACCTGTGGCGGAACGTGGACGCGGGAGCAGGTTCGCGAGCAGCCGATACAGACGAATACGGCAATGGGAGCTTATACAAACCATTGCAATTTGCTTGATTTGAGCGCGGTTGCCCTTCCTTCGGGAGAGGCGGCGGAAAGGCTTCCTTTTGGCATAACGCTGTTCGCTTTAGCAGATCAAGAGCATTTGCTTGAAGGCTTGGGAAGATTGTATGCCGACCGGACAATGGAGTCTAGGTCGTCGGAACGAGCGAAATGCAGTCTGAATAACGCTATTGCAAAGGTGTCATCTGAAGCATCTGAAGCATTCGACTCCGATCAGACGACGCTCGTCGCTGTGTGTGGTCTCCATATGCGCGGATTTGCTTTGGAGCAGCAAATGCTCGCCTTCGAAGCGAGCTTTGTCAGGGAAGCGAACACGGCGGCTAAGTACGAGCTGATCAAGCTCGATACGACGCCTGCAAAGCCTGGCATGATCAAGCTGGAGCAGGGCGGTGCATCGGTCGCGGTGGAGCTTTGGCGAATGCCGCTTTCGCGTTTCGGTGCGTTTGCAGCCCTTATACCGGCACCTCTGGGGATAGGGAAAGTGGAGCTGGAAGGTGGTGAAGAGGTGCCAGGCTTCATCTGTGAAGGTTATGCTCTTGAGCGGGCGGAGCGGATTTCTGAGTATGGCGGCTGGAGGGAATATCGGCGAGCAATGAGTCTAATGTAAATAAACCTAACATATAAATTGACAAACCATAAAAAATTACGGTATTCTAATTGAAATTGTTAGATTATCTAACAAAAGGGACGGCGGCTTAGCTAAATTCGCTGCCAGCCCGCTTGCTGGAATGTAAGCGGAGCAGGCGGCGCAAATTGAACGCTTTTGGAGGCGATCATAGTTGAATACAGCGACGGTAACAGCAAAGGAACAGCCGCAGGGGAAGGCACTGGCGCAAAAAGCGGAAGCTGCCGCTCCGGCAGCTGGCAGCGGAACGATTGAAATTCGCGATCTGCATAAGGTATACGAGACGAGAAAAAGCAGCTTTGAAGCGCTGCGCGATATTCAGCTCACCATCGGCTCCAATGAATTTTTAACGATACTTGGCCCGTCCGGCTGCGGCAAATCTACGCTGCTTCGCATGGTCGCCGGGCTTGATGAGCCTTCGAGCGGCATGCTTGCCTTGGATGGAGAAGAAATCGTCGGCCCGGGCGCTGAGCGAGGCATGGTATTTCAGGGCTATACGCTGTTTCCGTGGCTGACGGTGCGTGAAAATATTGAATATGGTCTCAAGCTGCAAGGGATACCAACACTTGCACGCCGTGCCATCTCCAATTATTGGCTCAAAATCATTCGTCTTGAGCGATTCGACAAGACTTATCCAAAGCAGCTTTCTGGGGGCATGAAGCAGCGGGTTGCCATTGCCAGAGCGCTTGCCAATCGTCCAAAGGTACTGCTGATGGATGAGCCATTTGGCGCCTTGGATGCCCAGACAAAGCTGGAGATGCAGGAGATGCTGCTGGATGTGTGGCAAAAGGAGAAAACCACCGTGCTTTTCATTACGCACGATATTGATGAAGCGATCTTTCTGTCGCAGCGCATTGTCGTAATGGGGGCTGGCCCAGGGCGGATTTTAAAGCAATTTGAAGTGAATTTGCCTGCAGAGCGCTCGCCGGAGGTACGTGAGCACAAAGCGTTTTTAGCTTTAAAGCGGGAGCTTGCCGAACTGCTGAAGCATGATTGATTTATTTTTAAAGGAGGAGTTAATGATGGAGAAACTGACTAGGGCTGTGCTGGAAGAGGATCAGAAAGATCAGCGGAATTTCCCTACTGCCGAGGTTCTCAAGGCTCGTCCCAAATTGCTTGCGGCTATGGCTTTGCTTGCTACCATCATGTTATTCAGGCATCCTGCCGCTCTTAATGGAGCGACAGGATGTTTTGCTTTTCGGGGAGAAGAAGGACAACAATCGGAGGCCCGAGGAGAGCAAGAGAGGCAGGTTTAACCTCTTGTAGTCAAATATTTTTTTGCAGACGCTACTCAACCCAAGAGCTGGATAGGGCGACAAATATTTAAAAATTTCATGGATATTCACCCGCTGGAACTAGGAAATTAGTCTGGGAACGATCTGCGCGCCGCCTTTCAGGAGTGCTGAAAGGCGGTGTTAATGAAGGGGATGTAAAGGGTAAAATAGTTTAAAGGGTTGCTGTTCAAGGTTCGTGCATAAGAAATTGGGAGCGGATGAATACTATGGTCAGATTCACAGCAAACGCATTGCCTGGCTTGATCAAGTAAAGAACGTTCCTTCGAGTGGCGGCCTTCGTCATGCATCGGAAAACGACTGCTTCAGCATTCGAGGATTTCCCCTGTTAGCCGTGTTTTTTCAAATATAAGACTTTATAAGTTCCTGCTTATAACCCGCTTATATTTCAGCGCAAAACGAGCCTTTGCCGATAAATGACGGCGAGAGCCGTTTACGCTATTAGACAGGCAGATCGTACCCAGTAGACTTAAAATCCTCTAGGAAAGTGGGGCAACATGAAATGAAAGCAACTGGAATTGTACGCCGCATTGATGATCTTGGGCGTGTAGTTATTCCGAAGGAAATTCGCCGGACACTACGCATTCGGGAAGGTGACCCGCTTGAAATATTTGTGGATCGCGACGGGGAGGTTATTCTTAAGAAGTACTCTCCTATTGGCGAACTCGGGGATTTTGCCAAAGAATACGCAGAATCGTTGTTTGAGAGCACGAATCATGTGGCGCTCATCTCTGACCGGGATACGATTATTGCGGTAGCCGGCGCCTCCAAGAAAGATCTGCTGGACAAGCAGGTTGGGCCGATACTGGAAAGCTGCATGGAGAACCGCAAAGCTGTAGCTGAAACGACTCCGGGGGCTTATGAGATGATTAAAGATATAAGTGACACGTTCTCAGCCTTCGTTATAGCGCCGATTATTGCAGGCGGAGACCCGATTGGTACCGTTGTGCTGCTAAGCAAGGATGAAACTGTGAAAATGTCGATTATGGAGCAAAAAATGGCGGAGACTGCTGCTGGCTTTTTAGCGAAGCAAATGGAGCAGTAAAACAGGCTCTCCCTTCAAACGCAAAAGCCCGGTGCACAGAGCAGGTTAGCTGTTTAAGCACCGGGCTTTTGTGTGTTTGTGTTGCTGGGGAATGGATGTCTGAGCATATATGAGCTCATTTTGTTCTGATATTTAAAAAGCGTCATCATCTTGTACGGCGAGCTCGCCTGCATAAAGCAGCTTGAAATATTTGTAGCCCAATATACAAAAAGCAATTAAAAAAACGAGTTGTTTAATCAGCATAGGCACAGGAATGAAGTCAGAAACGATCCAAACATCCAACAGGACGGTAAACACGATGATTTGGGTCATAACTTTTGCTCGCAGCTCCGTCCTAATCCACTTTTTCACATGTAAAAGAGCGATTCCGCCGCACAGCATCATTATGAGCCAAATAAAAAAAATGTCTTTATTAAGCGAGTAGCCGAATAAGGAGCCATAAAGCAGTGATGAGGCAATACCGGAGAATTTATGCAATTTTTGTTCGTTGGCACTTAAATTATAATAGGTCTTTTTCATTATAATTTCCGTTTTTGATAAGGGCAGTACTTGAAGACCTCTCGGAATCAATGGTGATAACGGCTGGTTTTGTGATTTCCGCTGCGGATGCTGCATTTGGAATAGCGGCTAAAATAATTGCCGAAGTCGTTATTAAAGCTAAGGATTTTTTCAAATTAACTCTCCACCTTTCAGGTTATATAGTCTGTAAATTAAGGGCAAAATTAGAAAATCTGAACCACTTTATTGAATATTACTTCATTTTTCCAATTGAGGGAATTTAAAAATGTTGTTGTCAGCCTTTGTGTAGTTCCAGCGCCTTCTTTAGTATACTAATGGGAGAAGCTAATTGTAGGAGAGTGGGAGAAAAATGAGTGAACCACATATTACGGTTGTCGGTCTTGGTTCTGGCGACGCCGATCAAATGACGCTTGGCGTATGGCGCAGGCTCCAGCAGGCGGCCCGCGTCTATGTCAGGACGGAGCAGCACCCGGCGATAACGCTTCTTAAGGAGCATCAGCTTGCGTATACCTCGTTTGATTCGGTGTACGAACAGCATGATACGTTCCCAGAGGTGTATGAGGCGATAGCGGCCACGCTGCTGTTAGGGGCGCAATCGTCGCAGGGAGAGGTCGTGTACGCCGTTCCGGGGCATCCGATGGTCGCAGAACGTACAGTTCAGCTGCTCCGCGAGCGTTGTACGGATGCGGGCGTGCAGCTTGACATTATCGGTGGAGAAAGCTTCTTGGATCAAGCGTTTATTCGGCTTGGCATCGATCCGATCGAGGGTTTTGCGCTGCTGGATGCCGCAGAGCTTCAGCCCGCCATGCTTCAACCGCGCGTACATACGATTATTGGGCAAATTTACGATGCGTTTACCGCATCAGACGTAAAGCTGGCTCTGATGGAGCGTTATCCTGATGATTTCGAGGTTGTCATTGGCCATGCGCTTGGCGTTGCCGGCGAGGAGCAAATTATTCGGGTGCCCCTTTATGAGCTGGATCGCACACCTGGCTTTGGCAATCTTTCATTGCTGTTCGTGCCGCGTACGACGGAGGATGCGGTGCTGAACCGTTCTTTTGACCGCCTGCACGAGATTGTGACGATTTTGCGCAGCCCCGAGGGCTGTCCGTGGGATCGGGAGCAGACGCACTCGTCTATCCGCAAAAACTTTATCGAAGAGCTCTACGAGGCGCTTGAAGCGATTGATAATGATGATCCGGACGGCATGCGCGAGGAGTTTGGCGATGTGATTTTGCAGGTGATGCTGCATAGCCAGATGGAGGAGGAGACTGGCGCGTTCACCGTCTATGATGTCATTGAGACGCTGAACGAGAAGCTGTTGTTCCGTCATCCGCATGTATTTGGCGCCAGCAGTGCCACGGATGCTGATGAAGCGCTAGGCAACTGGGAGCAAATGAAGGCTGAGGAGAAGGAGCGCAATGGCACAGCCGCCAGCCGCCAATCTCAGTTGGATGGCATTCCGCCAGACCTTCCAGCGCTGTTGAAGGCATACAAGCTTCAGAAGAAGGCGGCGAAGGTAGGGTTTGACTGGGATGACCTCGGGCCTGTGCTGGATAAAATCCAAGAGGAGCTCTCCGAGCTTCGCGAAGCGATTGCCTCGAAGGATGAGCTCGAGCAGGTGGGCGAGCTAGGCGATTTGCTGTTTGCCGTCGTCAATGCAGCGAGATTCATTCATGCTGATCCAGAGGAAGCGCTGACGATGACGAACCGGAAGTTCAAGTCGCGTTTTGCTTATATTGAAGAGCAGCTTCGTATAAACAACAAAACATTTGACCAGACTGATTTAACAGAAATGGACCGCTGGTGGGAAGAAGCAAAGCGACAGTAAGGGACGCGGTTCGCTAAGAGCAGCAACGATTCCTCACTTTTCGTGAAAAAAATTTGCGGTCAGCGGCAGGAATTCATGTCGGCAAGCAGAATAAGTTAACTTCGTAAGTGTAACAGTTTCATACTTTCACGAACGTAGGCCGCGCTGAGCGGCTATACTATTAGCTAAGCTTATCATTAGGAGGATTTTAGAATGAACAAAACAGATTTGATTAACAACATTGCAACAAAAAGCGGTTTGACTAAACGCGATGTAGAGGCTGTTCTTAACGGCTTTCTTGGTGAAGTAACAGATGCTCTTGCTGGTGGAGACAAAGTACAATTGATCGGCTTCGGTACTTTCGAAACGCGCACACGCTCAAGCCGTGTTGGCCGCAACCCACAAACAGGCAAAGAGATTAACATTCCAGAATCGAAAGTTCCTGCATTCAAAGCAGGCAACAAGCTGAAAGAAGCTATCCAATAATTCATGCGTCTGGATAAGTTTCTCAAAGTATCCCGCCTGATCAAGCGGCGCACAGTCGCCAAAGATGTGTCCGAGCAGGGGCGCGTCTGGATCAACGGCCGCGAAGCGAAAGCGAGCAGCGCCGTAAAGGTTGGGGATGAGCTTGCTATCCAATACGGGCAGAAGACAGTAACCGTTCGAATTGAGCGAATTGCCGAAACGACCCGCAAGGATGAAGCCGGTGAGCTCTACACGGTGCTGAAGGAAGAACAGCGTCCGCGTGACAATGATCTTGAATGGCAATAAAGATAAAGGGTTGCTTGCGCATGATACCAACGTGCGGGAGCAACCTTTTTTTTATAAATATACGTATATAAGCATGGATGGAAAAAGAATAAGGAGGGGGAACGAAGCATGACAAGAATCGGTTGGATCAGGCATGGCGTCACGCAGTGGAATATCGAGGGGAGAGCGCAGGGCTCTACGGATATTCCGCTGAATGAGGAGGGCAAGCGGCAAGCGGCAGTTTTGGCTGAGCGGCTGAGCAAGGAGGAATGGCATCATATTTACTCCAGTGATCTGCAGCGGGCGCTTGTGACAGCAGAGACGGTAGCGGCGCGCCTGGGCGGCGGCATGGCGGTCAAGCAGGATGAGCGGCTGCGGGAAATGGGAGGCGGCCTTCTGGAAGGCATGACGGAAGCGGAGCGTATTCTGAAGTGGGGAGCCGACTGGCGCAAAGTGGATTGGCAGGGTGAAAGCCATGAATCCGTTATAGGCCGCGGTTTCGAGGTGCTGAGGGAGATTTCTCATAACCATCCGGGTCAAAATATACTTATTGTTAGCCACGGAGCGCTCATCGGCCGCTGCTTGAAGGAGCTTGTGCCGGACGCTTATAAGAACGAGCCGCTTCAAAACACGTCCATCTCGACGATTTATGCGAATGCGGCAGGTGGCTGGTCCTGTGAAAAGTTTAATTGTGCGCTGCATTTGAGCGGCGTGGCTGATGAAGTAGAGGCGAAATGATTCATTTTCCAAGGTGAAACGGCTGTCGCCGTCCTCTGGCGGCGCGCGGCGTTTCAGTCCGAGAAATATAGAGAAAGGATGGCGGAATCATATACTTTTCTATATTTTAAAAAAACTGCTGCTGTTTGGGTATTTGCAGGCGCTCAATTGCCTATTTCCGGTAACGATCTTCGGGGCCATGGCTCTTACACATTACGTCCAGGTGCCGGGCATAGCAAGGTATGACCTAATTCTGCTCATCTGCTTGGTCATGCAGGTTGTTATGGTAGCTACAAAGCTGGAGACGTGGGATGAACTGAAGGTCATTTGCCTGTTTCACATTATCGGTCTGGCCCTTGAGGTATATAAGGTGAAGATGGGCTCTTGGACGTATCCGGGCGAGGGGTGGTCAAGGGTATTCGACGTTCCGCTTTACAGCGGCTTCATGTATGCGAGCGTAGCAAGCTATATCTGCCAGGCTTGGCGCAGATTCAATCTGGAGATGGTCGGCTGGCCAAAAATGGCGTATGCGGTAACGATCAGCGCAGCGATTTATTTGAACTTTTTTACCCATCATTATTTGTGGGATTTCAGATGGGTGCTGATGGCGGGGCTGATTATCGTATTCTGGCGTTCTAGTGTCCACTTCACGCTTGGGGGAGTCGTCTATAAGATGCCGCTTACGCTGGCTTTTGTTCTAATCGGATTTTTTATTTGGATTGCGGAAAATATTATGACCTTCTTCGGGGCGTGGGCCTATCCGGATCAGGAAAAGCAATGGACGCTCGTCCATGTGAGCAAAATCAGCTCGTGGCTGCTGCTCGTCGTGATCAGCATTATTATTGTCGCCCAGTTGAAACGGGTAAAAAGCGCCCGCTGAGCGCAATGGCATTTTCATCTAATAGGTATCCGTGCAAGGCATTCTGCTGTTTCAAAATCATAGAATAGGGTATATATCGGTAGCCGCTATATTTTCATGAGCCCTTTCATAGATTCCATAGGTTTGTCCTTCTGGACAGGTTCTAAAGTTCGTCCCACTCCCATAAGCTTTAGCATAAGCTGCGTTTTTGAAGTGGAGGGACGGGTCAATGGTGGATCAGAATAAAGGGCAAAAGCGTCAGGAAGTGAAGATGCTCAATCGAAAGCTGCTGGAAATTACCGGGGTATTAAACGTGGAGAGCTTTGACAGCGAGGAGTTTTTGCTGGAAACGGATCTGGGCTTTCTGACGATTAAAGGACAGAACCTGCATATTAAGCATCTCAGCCTGGAGCAAGGCTTTGTCGCTATAGAGGGGCTCGTTCATTCGCTCGCCTATCTGGACGGCAATGCCCCGAGCAAATCCAAAAGCCTGTTTGGTAAATTATTTAAGTGACACTGACGATGCAGTGGTACACGCTCGCGATGATGCTTCTGTCAGGAATCGGCATGGGAGTCGCCTTTGACGGCTATCGTGTGGTGTCGAATGAGCTGCGGTTTCCACGTTGGTGGCTGCCGGTTCTGGACATTATATACTGGCTGGCAGCGTCGATTATCGTGTTTCGTGTGCTGTACGCAAGCAACAATGGCGAGGTGCGGGCGTACGTCTTTCTAGGGCTGGCAATAGGTGTGAGCAGCTATTACTTTCTATTTAGCAAGCCGGTTATCAAGCTGGTGCAGAGCATTATTCGCGCAATCCGCGCACTGATCAGAGGAATCGTCAAAACGGTGGAATTTGTCATTATTAAGCCGATCCTTCTTTTGTACAAAATAGGTATTGTAGCACTGGGATTTGGGACTGCTTTCACTATTTTTGTGCTAAAAATTATGTTAAAATTGACTCGTCCATTATGGCTATTGCTATGGTGGGTATTAGGTCCTATCATACGACCGTTGAACCGCCTATTTATGAAGTACGCCGATAAGTTTAAGCTTACAGAGCGCTTTAAGGCAGCGGTTGCACGCGTAGTTGCGCTTTGGCGGAAGTTATTCTAAGTTTTCATGGCATGGAGCAGATCGAGTGATGGATGCATCTGGTTCTATTTCTTAAGGGGGTACAAGCAATTGGCGACAGCAGCAGCAGCAGCAAACAAGTTAACCGTTAATCCAGGCTCCAAGCGTCGGATCAAGATGTGGATGATGTTTATTGTCCTCTTCATGGGCTGGGCGGCTTATACCTTCTTTGGACAAATCCAGCAGCAAAACGCTACCGAACTGCGGCTTGCAGCTGTAATGAAACAGAAGGAAGATGCCACAAATCAGGCGCAGCAGCTGCAACAGGAAATTGAGCGGCTTAACGATCCAGAATATATTGCGCAGCTTGCAACCAAAGGTCAAGGCATGGTTAAAGAGGGCGAACAACAGATACAGGTGGTTAAATAGACGCACAAACGGGTGAACGTCTGTTGACCTTCCTTCTTCCGTTCGGTTATAATCACGTTAATAGTACATTAAGCGAAACTTTTAGGGAGGAACATTTTATTTTATGGCAATTGAAGTAGGCGCGAAGTTAGAGGGCAAAGTGACAGGCATTACGCATTTCGGGGCATTCGTTGATTTGTCTGGAGGTGTCACAGGTCTCGTTCACATCTCGGAAATTGCTGATAATTACGTCAAAGACGTGAAAGATCACCTGAAGATTGAAGACGTGGTCAAGGTCAAAGTGATAAACGTTGACAAAGACGGAAAAATTGGACTTTCCATTAAACAGGCAATTGATCGACCAGAAGGCCAACTGCCTCCTGCACGCGAATCACGTCCAAGCACTCGTCCAAGTGGCGGGCCTGGTGGTGGTGGCGGCGGAGAACGCTTTAATCGTGGCGGCAGTGGTGGCGGTCAGGATCGTGGCGACCGTGGAGGACACGGTGGCGGCGGTGGTGGACGTCCATTCAAGCAGCAGGCCGGGAGACCAGCTTACGGAAAACCAACTTTTGAGGATAAAGTGTCGCGCTTCCTGAAAGACAGTGAAGAACGCATTTCCTCCCTGAAGAAGAATACCGAAGGCAAACGCGGTGGACGCGGAGCCAAGCGGGTTTAAGCAAGAGCTATATTTTAATGACAAAAGCAGAGCCTTTATGGTTCTGCTTTTTTTGCGTTTATGTGCCGCCTCAAAGTTTTTTCCTCCCCTACTCTTTCAATACCGACACATTCACCTGCATATTCGCCAACAAATGGAAGTGCCAATAGACGGTTTTTGTTGAAGCTGTTCGAGGCACTGGCTGCAAAGAGGGCGGCATGAGCCCAGACGGGGCAAGCGAAAATTTGCTTTTGACAAGGACTGCGAGGGCAGTTGATTTTGTCGGAAAAAACTTTTGGGCCGCCTACGTTAAACTGACAAACTTCCTATGGACGACCTCCTATAATGGGAAACACAATACATTCGGAAATGGTGGTGTCTGCGGATGAACAAGGAAAGTGTACTCGTATTTCCCAGAGGAAAGAAAGAGGGATGGCTGCAGCCTCGAATCGGTAAAGTCAAGGAGCGTGTTGCCTCGCAGCGATTTATTCAGCTGGTGCTGGCGAAAAAATGGACCTTCCTGCTTGTCGCTGTTGGTTTTTTGCTCGGACGAGCCGTCATTTTGGAGTCGCTTATGCCGTTTGCCGCCGCTTATTTTGCCGTCATTTATTTTCTTCGAAAGGATGCGGTTGCTTGGGTTGGGCTGTCAGTGGTGGTGGGGAGCTTCTTTGCGGTTACACCCTCCCCAGTCTGGATTGCGATGGAAATTGCCGCATTATTTCTTTTGTTCAAGGGGCTCGAAGCCTACGAGAAGGCTGAGCTTGCTTCGGCTCCGCTGCTCGTATTTACCGCCACCTTGCTCGTCCAATTGTTTCATGCCTTCACCTTGGACACGCTGACCTGGTACAGCATCATGCTGGTTGTAGTGGAAGCGGCACTCGGCTTTGTTCTCACGCTCGTGTTCATCCAAGCCATTCCGGTGCTGACTATGTCTAAGAAGACAACGGCGCTGCGCAGCGAGGAAATCATATGCTTGATGATATTGCTCGCTTCCGTTATGACAGGGGCGGTTGGCTGGGTGATCTACGGCATGTCGGTGGAGCATATAATGTCGCGTTATATGCTGGTGCTGTTCGCGCTTGCTGGGGGCGCGCCGCTTGGAGCATCGGTCGGGGTCATTGCTGGACTCATACTCAGCCTTGCGGACTTTAACGCCATTGTGCAGATGAGTCTGCTGGCGTTTGCGGGCTTGCTGGCGGGGCTGCTGCGGGATGGAGGGAAGATGGCTGTAGCCTTCGGCATGCTGCTTGGAACGTCCATTCTAGCCGTATATGTAGGCGGTCAAGGCGATGTGATGGCATCCACCTGGGAATCGGTTACAGCGGCTATTATGCTGATTTTGACGCCGCGCGTCATGATACGAACGATATCCCGCTATGTGCCGGGAACGAATGAGCATGCGAATTCGCAGCATGAATATGCGAAGCGGGTGCGTGAGGTGACGGCTGAGCGGGTCACACAATATTCGGAGATGTTCCGGCAGCTCTCGCGAAGCTTTGGGCAATTAAACGGCGGCGCTGTGGCGATGAATCGCGAAGATGAGATCACTCATTTTATGAATGAGGTGGCGGCACGAAGCTGCGCAAGCTGCCATCGGCAAAATGCATGCTGGGGGGATAAATTTTATCAGACCTATAAAGTGATGACGGAGATGATGACGACGGTAGAGCAGGAGCGTGCCCCTGGAGCCAAGGATATGCCGCGAACGTGGACCGCCCATTGCTCCAAGTCGACGCAGGTGATGTCTGTCATGAAGCAGCAGTACGAGCTATATCAAAATAATATGCACTGGAAGAAGCAAATATTCGACTCCCGTCAGCTGGTGGCCGAGCAATTGACTGGCGTGTCCCAGGTCATGGAGGATTTGGCGAAGGAAATTCGCCGCGAGGGGCAAACGCTGCATTTGCAGGAGGAGCAGATTAGGGAGGCGCTGGAGGGACTGGGCCTGTCGATTCGAGAAATTGAAGTGATTAATTTGGAGGAGGGCAATGTTGATATTGAGCTGTACCATACATTTAGCAAGGGATATGATGAGTGCCGCAAAATTATTGCGCCGCTGCTTACGGATATTTTAGGTGAGCATATTGCAGTTAAACTCGAGGAGGAACCAGAGAAAAATGGAGAAGCAACAAGGGTCGTATTTGGCTCCGCCAAAGTATTTGAAATTGAAACGGGCGTTGCTGGTGCGGCAAAAGGGGGCGATCTGCTGTCAGGCGACAGCTTTAGCATGGTGGAGCTTGGCAACGGCAAATTTGCCGTGGCAATTAGCGATGGCATGGGAAATGGAGAGAGGGCGCGCCAGGAAAGCAGCGCAGCGCTGTCGATTTTGCAGCAGCTGCTCAAGTCGGGTATGGACGAGAAGCTCGCGGTCAAATCGGTCAATTCCATCCTGCTGCTGCGTTCGTCAGATGAAGTATTCGCAACCGTGGATCTCGCCATTATCGATCTTTACACCGCCTCAACAATGTTTATGAAAATCGGTTCAACGCCGAGCTTTATTAAGCGCGGCAAGGAAGTGATTCCAGTTACGGCCAATAATTTGCCAATCGGCATTTTACAGGATATTGATGTGGATATGATTTCGATGCAGCTTCAGCCCGGGGATGCGCTCATTATGATGAGCGATGGCATTTATGATGCGCCAGGACATGCGGTCAATAAGGAGATGTGGATGAAACGAATGATTCATGAGCTGAAGACGGAGGACCCGCAGGAAATGGCCGATGTGCTGCTGGACACCGTTGTGCGTTACCATAAGGGGGAGATTATCGATGACATGACCGTGCTGGTGGCGCGTGTGGACAAGCATTTGCCAGAGTGGGCGGCATTCCGCTGGCCGGGGATGACGCGAATGGAGCGCCCGCGGACGGTAAGCTAGCATATAGGAGGGCCGACAGGGACGGCGGCAGCCGTTTTACCTTGGCTCACCTACTAATTTGGAGGTGAAGCGGCTAAGCGGTAGCTAATTAGAATGTTCTCTTGGAGGTGGTTAACCAAACCAGCGTTCATTCATAGCGTGCTTCAAAGGAAGCGGCTATGAATAAACGCTGGTTTTTTCTGCGTATAGCCGTTTATCTCTCTTAAAATGGGCAAAACTGATAGAATCAGCTCCTTGTCACTCTAAGTAGGGCGGCATGCTGGTTTGTGGCTGTTTGTGCAAATATAAGAATTTATAAGTTTCACACTTATAAATGGGCTTATATTTCAACGCGAAACGGAAGCTTTGCCGCCAAAGGACGGCTTCAGCCGTTTACGCTTGTGAAGGGAGATTGATAGGGATGAAACAAATTTTGCTAATAACCGATGGTTGTTCGAATGTAGGGCTAAGCCCGATTGTAGCAGCGGCTCATGCGAAGGCGGAGGGTATTGCAGTCAATGTCGTCGGGGTGCTTGATCACGGCGATGCAGGCGAGTCAGGCAGCATGGAAATTGAGGAGATTGCAAGGGCTGGCGGCGGCATCAGCCGGATGGTTCATACGCGCCAGCTGGCGCAGACTGTCCAGATGATGACGCGCAAGACAGTTGTACAGACGATTCAGCTAGCTGTACAGAAGGAGCTTAAACATGTGCTTGGCAGCGGGGCGATTGAGGATTTGCCGCCGGAGACGCGCAGTGAGGTCGTGAGGGTGATGGATGAGCTGGGGGAAAGCTCCAGTCTGCAGGTGGCGCTGCTTATCGACGCCAGCGCTAGCATGAAGCCAAAGCTGATTGCGGTAGAAGAGGCGATCCGCGACTTGATGCTGAGCCTGCAAGCAAGGCAAGGGAAAAGCGAAATCGCTGTCTTTCATTTTCCGGGCGGAAGGCATGGAGAAGAGTGCAAAATGGATTTGGGCTGGACGGATAATTTGACAGGAGCGCAGTCGATTTTTCCGAAATTGCAAATGAGTGGCACGACGCCAACGGGTCCTGCGCTGATGCAGGTGATTGATTTTTATCGTCAGGGGGATTATGGTAGGAGGAGCAGAGAAGAAACGGATGGGATGATGAGTGACTACGTCGTTTAGAATCAGTCTCCGCCGTGGCACTGTGGTGACTGGAAAATGGAAGCGCCGTAAGTATCGGGTCGAGCGTCTGCTTGGGGAAGGCGCCAATGGCAAAGTGTACTTGGTCCATTCCGACCAGGGGTGGGTTGCGCTTAAGGTAGGCGCTGACGCAGTAGACCTGCAATCGGAAATCAATGTGCTTCAGACGCTTGCGAAGCAGGGGAGGCGCCAAGCGCCTGCATTTTTGTATGATGTGGATGATCTGCAAGGCTCCGATGGACGCGATTACCCTTTTTATATTATGAAGTATGTGCGCGGGGTGAACTTGTCTGCGTATTTGCTGCAAAACGGCAAGGAATGGTTCCCGCTGGTCAGCCTTAATCTGTTGAATAAACTGGCGGAGCTTCACAGCAAGGGCTGGGTATTCTGCGATTTAAAGATGGAAAATGTGATGGTTGCTGATTATGGGCATGTCGAGCTGGTGGATTACGGCGGGGTGACGGCGGTAGGGAAGAGCATTCGCCAGTTTACTGAAATTTATGACCGTGGCTACTGGAACGCAGGTTCCCGGGCTGCTGATTTGAAATACGACTTATTTTCTTTCGCGGTGCTGTGCATCCAAATGCACGAACCGAAGAGACTGCACCAGCTTACCTTGACGCTGCTCCCGCAAAATCGTTCGACCGATGATTTAGAGCAGCTGATTGCGACCAATGCTTCTCTGAAGCCGATTGCAGGCTGGCTTGCAGAAGCTCTTGCGGGACGTTTTGCAGATGCTGCTGAAGGCGCGGAGGCGTGGCGTGTGCTGATGCATGGAACGAACCGCAAGCAAGCTGCCCCGACCCCTTTCTGGCTCAAAGGGCTAGTTGCGGGTTCGGCAATTATGCTGGCTGTATCGGTTTATTGGCTGCTTCGCGTGGGTATGTAATGACATAAGTTGTTATAGCAAGGTTTCGCCAGCTATTTTGTTGAAGGCGGCGGCCAGAAGGGAATGAGGGAAGAGGAAATGACGATAGGAATCGATATGCTTCCCGATGTTCAGAAGCTGGCAGCAGTGGAACGGTTATGGAGCGAAGGGGACTGTGTTGTTGTTGCTGTCTCCGGGGGACCGGACTCTATGGCTCTGCTGCATCTCCTGAGCCGCCTGAAGTCACGCGGGGTGCTAAACGTTGTTGCGGCTCACGTGAATCACGGCTTCCGGCCGAAGGAGTCGGCGCTGGAGGCAGAGGTAGTTCGGCGTTATGCGGGGGAGCTTGGGCTGCCCTTTGAGCTGACAGAACTCGATTTGCCTGCTTATATAGAAGAAACAAAAATGAACGCACAATCGGCGGCGCGCGAAAAACGCTACGCCTATTTGCATGAGGTTGCGCAGCGGTGGGGCGCACAGGCGATTGCCCTTGCCCATCATGCAGATGACCAAGCGGAAACGGTGCTCATGCATTTGATTCGCGGCAGCGGTATTTCGGGACTTTCTGGCATGTCGCTGCGCAGGCAGGAAAAAAACGTGGAACTCATTCGCCCCCTCATGCGTAAGAACAAAACAGACCTTTTACAATACTGCCGTCATTACGGCATTCCGTATTGCGAGGACAGCAGCAACGAAAAGCGCCATTACTTTCGCAATGTTGTCCGTCTGGATGTTATTCCGCAGTTATCCAGCTTCAATCCGCAGCTGTCCGAATCGCTTGGCCGCCTTGCTGAAGTGGCGGGCGCCGAGGATGAATGGCTGGATAGGCAGACAAAAGCTTTATTCGAAGAGTTAGCCTATACGGAGCCGGAGGAATGTTCTGTAAGCTGCAGTCGTTTGGCGGGCCTTCATGTCGCTTTACAAAGGAGATTGATTAAACTAATATTAGATTATCTTTCGAGGGATGCTGATGTGGTCTCCTTCGAGCATATCGAGTCTATGCGGCTTGCCGCAGCGCCCGAAAGTTCAAGCACTTGGCGTATGGATATTGGAAACGGTTTGCGCTGCTTGCGTGAATACGACCATATGCGTTTTGTCAGGATGCCGAGACAAGAGGAAGCGAATACAGACTATGCGCTTGATGTTGTACCTTTGACCCAGCAATACATAGAGGTAGAGGCGGGCGGCTGGAAGCTCGCGTTTGAGCGGCGGACAGCTGATGATCAGGCTGCTGGAAAACTGGCGGGCCGCCATGAAGCTTGTTTCGATTTGGAGCAGCTTGCGTTTCCGCTGACTGTACGAAATCGGCGCCGTGGTGACCGAATTCAAGTTTTAGGATTAAATGGGTCTAAAAAAGTGCAAGATATGTTCGTTGACGAAAAGCTGCCTCCTTCACAGCGCGAACGCTATCCACTGCTTTTCGATGCAGATGGGCGGCTGCTGTGGATTCCAGGCATAAGGCGATCTAGCCATGCGCTTATCAGCCCAAGCACGAAGGAACTATTATTCATTCGTATGACGAAAGAATAAGAAGCACTGTTACACTCATAAACATAAGTACTGTAGGGGGATTAATCCGTTGTTAAACGACATTCAAGAAGTGCTTTACGATGCACAGCAGATTCAGGCCAAGGTGCGTGAGATGGGCAAGAAGCTCAGTCAGGATTTTGAAGGGCGTGACCCTCTCGTTATTTGTATCCTTAAAGGGGCCATTATTTTCATGTCCGACCTGATCAAGGAAATGACGATTCCGCTGGAGATTGATTTTATGGCGGTGTCGAGCTATGGTCAGTCGACCAAGTCCTCAGGTGTGGTCAAGATTATTAAGGATCTTGATGTATCGGTAGAAGGCCGCGATGTACTCATCGTTGAGGACATTATTGACAGCGGTTTGACGCTAAGCTACTTGATTGATGTTTTGGAGCGCCGCAATTCCAAATCGGTTACGGTGGCTACGCTGTTCGATAAGCCGGCACGCCGTACAGTAGATCTCGAAGCAGACTATACGGGCTTTACGCTGCCGGACGAATTCGTTGTCGGTTATGGGCTTGATTTTGCTGAGCGTTACCGCAACCTGCCGTTCATTGGCGTTTTGAAACCGGAAGTGTACGAGAAGTAATTTGAATGGGCTTAACCAGTATGCCTGTCCTCCAAGTGGTTCTATTGTGATGGAAAGTCATGCTATGTTAAAATATGAAAAGCGTCTTGAGAGGAGGTAGGAGATGAATCGGATCATCCGTAACACTGGATTTTATTTGATCATCTTTTTGGTAACCGTCGGGATTATTCAGTTTATCAGCAATCAGAATGATACTACCGTCGAAATACGATATGATCAGCTTCGCGCTGCTATTAATGAGAACAACGTCGCGGAAATGATGATAAAGTACGATGGTCAGTCTTATTATATTTCTGGTAAATACATTAAACAGCCCGAAAACGCGAAGAGCATACAGTTCACATCGCGTGCAGGGATCGATTCAGGCGAGGTATTGCGTGAAGCCGCAGTGAAAAACGGTTTTGAGTTACAGTATAAACCAATGGATACGCCAAGTGTCTGGCTTACACTCCTTACTTCCATCATTCCGTTTGTGATTATATTCGTTCTGTTCTTCTTCTTAATGAATCAAGCGCAAGGCGGTGGCGGCAAAGTCATGAATTTCGGCAAAAGCCGTGCCAAGCTTTACAATGAAGAGAAGAAGCGCATCACTTTCGAGGATGTGGCAGGGGCGGATGAGGAGAAGCAAGAGCTGGTTGAAGTTGTTGACTTCCTCAAAGATCCGCGTAAGTTTAATCTGGTAGGCGCCCGTATTCCTAAGGGTGTTCTGCTCAATGGTCCTCCGGGAACAGGTAAAACGTTGCTTGCCCGTGCAGTAGCCGGTGAAGCAGGCGTACCATTCTTCAGTATTTCGGGTTCGGACTTTGTGGAAATGTTCGTCGGTGTCGGCGCATCCCGTGTCCGTGATTTGTTCGAAAATGCGAAGAAAAATGCACCTTGTATTATCTTTATTGATGAGATTGACGCCGTTGGCCGTCAACGTGGTGCTGGTCTTGGCGGCGGTCATGATGAGCGTGAGCAAACGCTCAACCAATTGCTCGTCGAGATGGACGGATTTGGAGCGAACGAAGGTATCATTATCGTTGCAGCAACGAACCGCCCTGATATTTTGGACCCTGCCTTGCTGCGTCCGGGACGTTTTGACCGTCAAATTACGGTAGACCGTCCAGATGTGAGAGGCCGTGAAGCGGTGCTGAAAGTTCATTCCCGCAATAAGCCGCTTAACAAGGACGTCAAGCTGGATATTATCGCAAGACGTACAACAGGCTTCTCCGGAGCAGATCTTGAAAACTTGCTGAACGAAGCAGCGTTGCTTGCTGCTCGTCGCAATAAGAAAGATATTGCAATGAGAGAGGTTGATGAAGCTATTGACCGTGTTATCGTAGGTACAGAGAAGAAAAGTCGCGTAATCAGCGATCGTGAGAAGCGTATTGTTGCTTTCCATGAAGCTGGACATACGATTATTGGATTCTTCCTGGAGCATGCGGATCTCGTTCATAAAGTGACCATTATTCCTCGTGGCAAAGCTGGCGGTTACGTCATCATGATGCCGAAGGAAGACCGGATGCTGGTAACGAAGCAGGAGCTGCTTGATAAAGTGACGGGCTTGCTTGGCGGACGTGTAGCTGAGGAATTGTTTATCGGCGAAATCGGCACAGGCGCATACAGTGACTTTAAACAAGCGACGAGTATCGTTCGTGCGATGATTATGGAATACGGAATGAGCGACAAGCTTGGTCCATTGCAATTCGGAAGCTCGCAAGGACAGGTGTTCCTTGGACGTGATATCGGCCATGAACAAAATTACTCCGATGCGATCGCTTATGAAATTGACCAAGAAATGCAGGCGATTATCGGAGCTTGTTATGAGCGTGCGAAAAAATTGCTCACCGAGAGATCGAAAGAGGTTCACACGATTGCGGAGACGCTTCTGTCTGTAGAGACGCTTGAAATGGATCAAATCAAACGTTTGATCGAGACAGGCACGCTTGAATTGGCGGAAGGTGAAGCAGAGAGTGTTGCTGTTGAACCAACAACTGAACCAATCGTCGATACGATTGGCGACGTTAAGGTTCGTATTCAATCAAGAGAAGCAGGAGAAATCCCTTCATTGGATAAATCTGATGATAAACCGAACGATGGGGAAGAACCGAAATAAACAGGATGAGGACGCGTTAGAAAACCGACATTGTCGGTCGTTGAATCTTCGTCCTCGCCAGTTGTTTATGGAGACAGCTATTTTCTCAGTAGTGACCGAGAAAATAGCTGTTTTTTATTTCATCGCGAAACAGTAGCTTTGCCGCCATAGGTCGGCGTCAGCCGTTTACGCTTGATTAATTTTACTTTATTAATGTTCGGATTTAGCCTATAATAATAGAGGTAAAACTCAGGAATTATTTGGTTTTGTCGGGTGTGTGTAAGGTTTTAATGGTGTGTTTGGCACAAATGTTAAATAATTGTGAGATATAGGCGTGAACAAAATTTCTGTGTCATGTTACATGACGTAAAAAAGTTGACGTATGTGGATAAGCAATTATAATAAAGAGAATAGCAGCCAAGCACAACAACAATAATATAAGCAAGTAGGTTGCAGTTACAACACATCTATATTAAGGGGAGAAATCGAAGATGAAAAAACGTTTAGGTTTTATGTTGTCTATTGTTCTTATGTTCGCATTAGTATTGTCTGCTTGTGGTGGCGGCAGCAAAAACAATGGCACAAACGGAGCAGCATCGCCTGAGGCGTCTGCGGCACCAGAAGCATCATCAGATACTGGTACAGCAGCTAAACTCAAAATCGGCATGGTTACAGATACAGGCGGCGTAAATGATAAATCCTTCAACCAAAGTGCTTGGGATGGCCTGCAACGTGTAACGAAGGATACAGGCTCCGAAACGAAATATTTGGAAAGTAAAGGCGACGCTGATATGGAACCGAATCTGCGTGCATTCATTTCTGAGAAATACGATATGATTTGGGGCGTAGGCTTCTTGTTCCAAGATGCAATGGGTAAAGTAGCGAAAGACAATCCGGACTCCAAGTTCGGCATCATCGACTCCGCTGTTGACGCACCAAACGTTGTTTCTGTTAACTTCGCAGCTAACGAAGGTTCGTTCCTAGTAGGTGTAGTTGCTGGCTTGACAACAAAAACAAATAAAATTGGTTTTGTAGGCGGCATGGAAATTCCGAGCGTTACTGTATTTGAAGCAGGCTTCAATGCAGGTGTAGCGGCAGTAAACCCTGAAGCGAAGGTTATCCGCAACTACACAGGCGAATTCGGCAAACCAGACTTAGGTAAAGCAGCAGCAACTGTAATGTACAATGACGGCGTAGATATTATTTTCCAAGTTGCTGGTGGTACTGGCAACGGCGTATTCAACGAAGCTACAGCTCGTAAAAAAGCAGGGCAAGATGTATGGGTAATCGGTGTTGATAAAGACCAATCGATCGAGTTCGGCAACGAAGTTACGCTTACCTCCATGCTTAAAGGCGTTGAAGCTGCCATTCACCAAGTTTCCACTGACCTGATTAACGGCAAATGGGAAGGCGGCAAATCGGTTGTTCTTGGTCTGAAAGACGGCGCAGTAGGCCTGCCAGAGAACAACCCTAACATTTCTGCAGAAATTATGACAAAGGTTGAAGACTACAAACAACAAATTATTAGCGGTTCGCTTGTAGTTCCAACTGAAGTGAAATAGTTTTAAACTTATGATTTAATGTCGTTTGTTTATTATGTACAGCCGACAAGACCTGCCCTCAAGCCGGTCTTGTCCTTTTTTGAGATTGGGAGCTAACAAACCGGGGAGGATAACTGGATGAAACAAAGTGCAGCGGCTGTCACACTTAAGGGGATTACGAAACGCTTTCCCGGGCTTGTAGCCAATGATTCGATTGATTTTGAGCTCAAGAAAGGCGAAATCCATGCATTGCTGGGCGAGAATGGTGCAGGGAAGTCTACGTTGATGAACATTTTGTTCGGATTGTATCAGCCTGATGAAGGGGAAATCTGGGTCAACGGCAATAAAACGGTTATTGAAGGTGCAGGAAAAGCTATTGAGCTTGGAATTGGTATGGTACATCAACACTTTAAACTGGTACAGCCATTTACAGTGGCTGAAAATATTGTGCTTGGCAATGAGCCGCGTAAATTTGGCACATTCGTCAATTATAAGCAAGCAAATGATAAAGTCCGTTCCATTTCGGAACGTTATGCATTGAAAGTAGATCCGCAGGTGCGGATTAAAGATATTACGGTGGGTATGCAGCAGCGTGTGGAAATTTTGAAAACCTTATACCGTGGCGCTGAAATTTTAATCTTTGATGAGCCTACTGCTGTGCTTACCGTACAAGAGATCGAAGAGCTGATTGGCATCTTGCGTAATTTGGCTGCAGAAGGCAAGTCCATTATTTTGATTACGCATAAGCTCAAAGAGGTTATGGCGCTTGCAGATTCGGTGACGGTTATTCGTCGGGGCAAGGTGGTTCGAACCGTTACGACAAAAGAAACGAACGAGCAGCAGCTTGCGGAGCTTATGGTTGGCCGTGACGTTAATTTTCAGGCGGTAAAAACCAAGAAAGAGCCTGGAGAGCTTATCGTATCTGTTGAAAACCTTACGATGAAAGGCGAGGAGAATAAGCTCGTTCTAAATGGCGTCGCTTTTAATATCCGTGCAGGCGAAATTTTGGGTATTGCTGGTGTTGATGGCAATGGACAAAGTGAACTGGTACAGGCTATTACTGGCATGCGTAAAGCTTCTAGTGGTTCTGTGAAGCTTTTGGGTAAGGAAATGATCAATAAAACGCCGCGCCAAATGTCTGTTGCAGGCGTCAGCCATATCCCAGAGGATCGTCACAAGCATGGAATGGTGCTTGATTTCACACTCAGCGAAAATATGGTGCTGGATACGTACTTTGATCCACAGTTCGGCAAACATGGCTTTATTGATTTTAAAGCTATAGACGCTCTGGCGAATCAACTCGTGACTGAGTTTGATGTGCGTTCATCAGGCATTGGGGCCAAGGCTCGCTCCTTGTCGGGCGGTAACCAGCAGAAAGCCATTATTGCCCGTGAAATATGGAAAAATCCGTCCTTGCTCATCGCTGTACAGCCGACTCGCGGTCTGGATATAGGCGCGATCGAATATGTGCATAAGCGGTTAATTGAAGCGCGGGATGCAGGCAAAGCGATTTTGCTCGTTTCTTTTGAGCTGGATGAGCTGTACGCGTTATCTGATCGCATTGCGGTTATGTATGAAGGTAAAATAATGGGCTATGCCGATGCTGATCAGCGTGACGATCAACAGCTGGGTCTAATGATGGCAGGCAATTTGGCGGCGAAGCAGCCGAGCAAAGGTGGGAGATAGCAACCATGGATAAAGTCAAAGGAATTGCGGACAAAATATTCAATAAAACATCCTTCCTCGTCCCCTTGGTGGCTATCATTTTGGGTCTGTTATGCGGGGCAATAGCCATGCTGGCAGGCGGGTTTGATCCTATTCTAGCTTACCAATCACTGATTAAAAAGCTATTTGGCAGCCCTTACGATATGGGTGAGGCTATTCGTGCGATTACCCCGCTCATATTTACAGGTACAGCGGTTGCTTTCGCTTTCCGTACAGGCCTGTTTAATATCGGGGTAGAAGGCCAGTTCATGATGGGTATGACTGGTGCAACCGTCATAGGGATTACGCTTGACCTCCCTTGGTTTCTGCATGCTCCGCTTGCTATTATTGTCGGAGCGCTGTGTGGAGGCTTATGGGCGGCATTGACTGGCTATTTAAAGGCTGTTCGCGGCGTTAACGAGGTTATTTCTTCGATTATGTTGAACTGGGTTGCGCTTTATTTATCCAATTACATTATTCGTGCGTTTTTTGTGGCAAAAGGGCAGCAGAAATCGGATCCGATTCAAGAGTCAGCACTCGTATCGATTGGCTGGTTATCCGATGCGATGGATCATGCCCGTATGCATTGGGGTACTGTTATTGCCTTGCTCGGTATTGGAGTGTTTTATATTATACTGTGGAGAACGAAGCAGGGCTATGAGCTCAGAGCAGTGGGACAAAGCCCTGACGCAGCGCTGTATGCAGGGATTAATGTCAATCGCACCATTGTAAAGTCGATGTTTATTAGCGGATTGTTTGCGGGACTGGCAGGCGTGTTTGAGACGCTGGGGGTATTTGGCTATCAGACGATTCTGTCAGCGCCATGGGGCTATGGCTTTGATGGTATCGCGGTTGCTTTGCTTGGCGGCAATACGCCAATCGGCGTATTGTTCGGTGCTGTACTGTTCGGTGGTCTCAGCTATGGCTCTGCGGGTATGAGCTTTGGAGCGGGCGTACCGCCAGAGCTCGTTCGAATCGTTATTGGTTCGATCATTTTCTTTATTGCTTCGCATGGCATAGTAAAGTTTTTCTTAAAACCATTCCTTGGACGACGTGCAGACAAGCGTAAGGAGGCGATCTAATATGAATGCACTAGAGATATTGGGTCAACTTATTAACGTTACGCTTGTATTTTCTACGGCGCTTATTTTTACCGGTCTTGGTGGTCTATTCTCTGAGCGCTCTGGCGTTATAAATATCGGTCTCGAAGGTTTAATGGTGTCTGGCGCGTTCGCGGCAGCAGTCATTACCGACTATGCGATACAAGCTGGTTATGAGGAATCTGCTCCGTGGATAGGCTTAGTGGGGGCAGCGATTTATGGGGTGATATTTGCCCTTCTACATGCGATATCCACGATTACATTTAAGGCGGATCAGACGATAGTCGGTGTCGTTATTAATATTTTGGCAGCGGGTATCGCGATTTATTTGACGAAAAGCTTGTATGAGGGTTCGGGACAGACGACAACGCTGACTCATGTATTCAACAAATGGGAAATCCCTTATTTATCAGATATTCCGTTTTTTGGAGAGGCGTTCTTTAAAGCTTATCCGACGACCTATGTTGTTATTATCCTTGTCATTATCAGCTATATTGTGCTGTACAAAACGCACTTCGGCTTGCGCCTTCGCGCAGTTGGCGAATACCCAAGCTCGGCAGATACAGTGGGTATCAGCGTAACAAAATACCGTTATATCGGCGTGCTGCTCAGCGGAGCACTTGCAGGTCTTGGCGGTGCGACCATTACGTTAACAACGACGAGCAACTTTGCCCATAATACCATTTCGGGCCAAGGCTTTATCGCTATCGCGGCTGTTATTTTCGGAAAATGGAATCCTCTCGGCGTTGCGGGAGCTGCTATTTTCTTCGGCTTCGCGCAAGCGATTCGGAACTTTGCTCAACTGTTCGATTGGTCGCAGCAAATTCCGACCGAGTTTTTCTATATGCTGCCATACGTATTGACGCTCGTTGTACTCGTTGGTGCAGTAGGACGTTCTTCCGCTCCAGGCTCGCTTGGCGAACCATACGATCCAGCTAAGCGCTAATCGAAACAAGAAGCATCATACTTCCCATGGCTATCACGTAAGTGATGATTCATCCATGGGAAGTTTTTTTGTTTTCTAACCCTTTACACAAGGTTAGTCACAGAAAATCCACGATTGTGGATAACTTGTGGATAACCATGTGCGTAAACGCTGCATTTATACACAATAGCCGCCAATGATGGAAAGTTTAGCTGTGGCAGGTGCTATTTTCAAAGGGAATTCACACTTTTGTCATAAACGCATTGACAGCATGATCTGCCTGGAGTAAATTAAACCTTATCAAATGAATTTACCGTAAAGGTCAAATGAAAGGCGAACGACTTTTTAGGTTTGTGCATCAATTCACAAAGTCGGTAGTAGCCATATCTGGAATGGGCAATCAGCTTGCCCTTCCCTCATAAGAGGAGAGGATTAACTGTGGAAGCACTGGCACTGGAACGCAAGGCGGAGCAGAACCGCGAACTGCGGGAACGGCTAATGCAATTGAAGAAAGAGCGCAACGCCATCATTCTTGCTCATTATTATCAGCGTGATGAAATTCAAGAGGTTGCGGATTTTCGCGGCGACTCGTTTTTGCTAGCTCAGAAAGCGGCTCAGACGGATGCGGATGTCATCGTATTTTGCGGCGTGCATTTTATGGGGGAGAGCGCCAAAATTTTGGCTCCCAATAAAACCGTCATTATTCCGGACGAGCGTGCAGGCTGCCCGATGGCCGATATGGTCAATGTCGATGGTCTTCGCAAGCTGAAAGCCCAGCATCCGAATGCGACTGTCGTTACGTATATTAACTCTTCCGCCGAAATTAAGGCAGAGACTGACATTTGTTGTACATCGGCGAATGCGGTTAACGTTGTAAATTCCGTTGAAGGCCAAGACGTCATTTGGGTACCGGACAAGAACCTTGGGCACTATGTGCAGCAGAAGACCGATAAGAACATGATCATCTGGGAAGGCTACTGCAACACGCATGACATGTTGACGGTAAAGGATGTAGAGGAAATGAAGGCGAAACACCCGAATGCGCAGTTTGTTGTGCATCCTGAGTGCCGCCCTGAAGTGGTGGAGCTGGGTGATTTTGTCGGCAGCACGACAGCGATTATTAAATATTGCAAGGAATCGGATTGCAAGGAGTTCATTGTCGGCACGGAGGATGGCACAGGCTATCAGCTGAGATTGGACAGCCCGGACAAAACATTCCTGTTTGCATCTAAATATTTGGTTTGCCCGAACATGAAGGTTAATAACCTGAAGAAGCTGGTTAAATGCCTTGAAACGATGCAGCCGCAAATCTATGTACCGCCGCATGTGGCGGATCAAGCACGCTTGTCCCTGGAGCGCATGTTACTCGTGAAATAGGAGCAGCATGCGCTACTCCTATGCCTGGAGGCGCAGAAATGATTCCCAGATACCTTGTAGACATAAAGCTGGACGAACTGCCGGTAATCGAGAAGGATGTTATTGTGATTGGGGCCGGCATTGCCGGTCTTTTTACCGCACTTCGGGCCAGTGATCGGCATTCCGTGCTGATGATTACGAAGAAGTCGCTGCTCGACAGCAACACCCGCTATGCGCAAGGCGGCATTGCCGCGGTCATATCGGAGGACGATTCACCAGCTTACCACAGCGAGGACACGCTAATTGCGGGAGCGGGGTTGTGCTCGGAGGATGCGGTCAATGTGCTCGTGCATGAGGGGCCGGAAGGTGTGAATCAGCTCATTGAAATGGGCACACAGTTCGATTTGGAAAATGGCGAGTTTGCGCTGACGAAGGAAGGCGCTCACAGCCAGCGTCGTATTTTGCATGCGAATGGGGATGCGACGGGCTACGAAATTGTACGAGCCTTATCGGAGAAAGCGTTATCCAAGCCGGGTATTGAAGTATGGGACGACCACTTTGTCATCGATTTGGTTACCAATGATGGAGAATGTGTGGGCGCTGTTGTGCAAAAGCCGGACGGCTCGCGTCTGCTTGTACGCGGCAAGGCGACCATTCTATGCTCGGGCGGCGCAGGCCAGCTCTACCGTTATACGACGAATCCTGAGGTGGCCACAGGCGATGGGATCGCTATGGCTTACCGGGCAGGAGCTTTTATACAGGATGTAGAGTTTGTCCAGTTTCATCCGACCTCCCTATGCTATCCTGGAGCGCCACGGTTTCTGATTTCAGAGGCTGTACGCGGCGAAGGAGCCGTCCTCCGCAATACGCGAGGCGAGCGTTTTATGGAGCGCTATCACCATCAGCTGGAGCTGGCGCCGCGTGACGTAGTGGCCCGCGCAATTATTAGCGAGATGGAAGCTACGAAATCAACTTTTGTTTATTTGGATGTGACGCATGAGTCGCCGGATATGGTGAAGCATCGTTTTCCGAATATTTATGAATTTTGCCTGCAATACGGTTTGGATTTGACGACAGATTGGATTCCGGTCGCCCCTGCTGCACATTATATGATGGGCGGCGTTAAAACCGATCTCGATGGAGAAACCAATATTAAAAGGCTGTTCGCCTGCGGCGAGGTTTCCTCGACAGGCGTTCATGGAGCGAATCGGTTGGCCAGCAATTCGCTTTCGGAAGCGGTCGTTTTCGGCAAGCGTATCGTCGAGGCGATTGATAAACTTGCAGAGCATGCAGAGATTCAGCCTATAATAGAGAGCAGCGTACCGCGCAGCAGTGTGCCGATTCAGGCAGTGGTGGAGCGGAGATTGAAGCTGCAAAAAGTGATGGTCAGGTATGCGGGCTTGCAGCGCGATGCCAAGGGCCTCGAGAAGGGGCTGGAGGAGCTGCGGCGCCAGTTGACTATTTTTCAAGCGATGCTGACCAAGCGGGAAGAGTTTGAATTTGCCAATATGCTGACATGCGCCCTGCTGACGGCGGAATCCGCTTTGCAGCGGGAGGAGAGCCGCGGCGCGCATTACCGTGAGGACTTCCCGGAGCGCAATGATCAAGTATGGCGCAAGCATACCGTAATGCACCGTGTATACGGGAGGACAGAGGAGCGGTTAACCAATGTTTGAGACAACGCTGGATGGCTATAATGAAGCGCTGCGCGCGCAAATACGCGGCTGGCTCGCTGAAGATATCGGAAGCGGCGATGTAACGACGGCTATGACTATTCCGCGTGGAGCGCAGGCAAAGGCCGTCATTCATGTGAAGGAAAATGGGCGGATTGCGGGCATTCCAATTGCGCGCCTTGTGTTTGAAATCGTTGACCAATCGCTGGTCTTCACGGCAAAGGTCGAGGATGGACAGTATGTAGAAAAAGGCACTGTACTCGCTGAAGTAGAAGGCAGCATCCATAGTCTGCTTACAGGGGAGCGTCTAGCGCTTAATTTAATGCAGCGGATGTCCGGCGTGGCGACGAAGACTAGTGAGTTTGTAGCGGCGCTGCAAGGCCTGCCGGTCCGACTGGTCGACACTCGCAAAACGACGCCAGGCCATCGTCTGCTTGAAAAATATGCCGTTCGCGTAGGCGGCGGCTCGAATCACCGCTTTGGCTTGTATGATGCCGTTATGATCAAGGATAATCATATTAAGGGCGCAGGCGGTATTCGGGAAGCAGTGGAAGCAGCTCGAGCGGGTATTCCCCATACGATGAAGATCGAGGTGGAGACGGAGTCCTTGGAGCAAGTCGATGAGGCGATTGCATGCGGCGCTGATATTATTATGCTGGACAATATGCCACATGAGATGATGAAAGCCGCAGTAAAGCAAATCAAGCAGCACGCACCACATGTTATTGTAGAAGCCTCCGGCAATGTGCGGGTTGATACCATACACGGTATAGCCGCTTGCGGTGTCGATGTCATTTCGGTAGGAGGCCTCACCTATTCCTTTCAATCACTCGATATTAGTCTCGACCTGTTTGCGAAGAAGGGAGGGACCATGTCTTGATTCTCGTCATTGACGTCGGAAATACGAATATAGTCTTGGGCATTTATCAAGGCAAGGAGCTGCTTCATCACTGGAGGCTCAGCACGAATCGTTCCGCTACAGTTGATGAATATGGCATCAACTTTCATCATTTGTTTCATTTTGCCGGCATGCGTCTGGAGCAGATGGAGGGTGTCATTATTTCATCAGTCGTTCCGCCGCTCATGCGGACGTTGGAGCAGCTGTGCATGAAGTATTTGCGCAAGACTCCTTTTATCGTTGGTCCAGGCGTGAAAACCGGACTTAATATCCGGTATGAAAATCCCCGCGAGGTCGGCGCTGACCGCATCGTGAATTCGGTGGCGGGCATCGTCAAATATGGCAGTCCGCTTATTGTCGTCGATTTCGGAACGGCAACGACGTTTGATTACATTGATGCCGCTGGCAGCTATTTGGGCGGCGCTATTGTGCCGGGCATTGCAATATCGACAGAGGCGCTTTATCAGCGGGCGGCGAAGCTGCCGCGCATTGAGCTGGTGAAGCCGCCAAGCGTCATCGGCCGCAATCCGGTCACTTCCATGCAGGCGGGTATTATATATGGCTATGCAGGACAAGTGGACGGTATCGTGCGCAGAATCCGCAAGGAATTTAAAGTCTCGCCGCGTGTTATCGCGACGGGCGGCTTGGCTGAGTTAATTAGCTCAGAATCGGAAACGATAGATGAGGTTGATCCGCTTCTGACATTAGAAGGTTTGCGTATTATATATGAACGGAATCAGGAGGGATAGACGATGGAGCAAAGGAAAGATTTTTTGGTGCGTGGCACGGCATGGGAAGGCAAAATTCGTGTTTTTGCAGCCCGTACGACGCAATTGGTCGATGAGCTGCAGCGCCGGCACGGCACTCTGCCGACTGCAACTGCAGCACTTGGCAGAACGGCAACGGCTGGAGCTATTATGGGCGCCATGCTGAAGGGCGATGAAAAGCTGACGATTCAAGTGAAGGGCGAAGGCCCAATGGGACAAATTGTCGTCGATGCAAATGCTCATGGAGAAGTGCGAGGCTACACGGACAATCCACTCGTTCTGCTTCCAAGCAATGCGCAGGGAAAGCTTGATGTTGCAGGTGCCGTAGGCCATAGCGGCTATCTTCATATTACTAAGGATCTTGGGTTGAAAGAGCCTTACCGCGGCAGCGTTCCAATTGTTTCCGGCGAGCTTGGCGAAGACTTCACCTATTATTTTGCTGTATCGGAGCAGACGCCTTCCGCAGTTGGACTGGGCGTGCTGGTTGATGAAGACGGTCGCGTCATTCATGCGGGCGGCTTTATCGTACAGCTGATGCCAGGACTTACGGATGCGGAAATTACTAAGCTGGAGAAAGCGCTCAGTGCGATGCCTCCGGTCACAGCCTTGCTTGATCAAGGGGAGACGCCAGAAGGGCTGCTTAAATGGGTCGTCGGTGATGATGTTGTCATTCATGAGTCGCTGGACTTGCGTTTTCAATGCAAATGCTCGCGCGATCGCGTAGAGCAGACCTTGATCAGCATGGGTGAATCGGAATTGCAACAAACGATTGAAGAAGAAGGTAAAGCAGAGGTCGTCTGTCACTTCTGTAATGAAGCATACCAGTTTAACCGCGTAGAGCTGGAGCAATTGCTCGAACAAGCCAAACCGAAGCCGATCCATTAATATGGAGGCTACCGGGCAATGAATAAAATCGGTGTAGTGAGGACGATCGTCGTCATTCAGGCGTTATGTATGATCGTGCTAAGTGTAGTTGTTGTAGTGAGATTGTCGCCTTTTTCTGAAGGCATGCCGGACCATGAGCCAGATTCGGGAACACGTACTGAAACAGGCAATGAGGTTGTACCAGGCAGCTTGGATAATGATAAAATTGTTGCCATAATTGGCGATTACAGCATCAGGGAAAGCGAACTGATGAATGCGCTTAGCGAGCAATATGGCCAAGCTACCCTCAAGCTGATGATGATTCACAGCGCCATTGACCAGGAGGCTGCCTCGCAGCAGCTTGAAGTGACCGCTGAGGAGCAGCAGAGAGCTGTTGAGGAGCAGGCAGAGGGATATGATAGCGAAGAGGATTTTTACCGCATCATGGATCAGCAGCTGGGCATGTCCAAAGAGGAAGTTTTGAAGGATACGAAGTACAGGCTGTTGACTGAAAAAATAGCGATCCAAAAAGTGGATGTGCCTGATGCTGAGGTTGAACGCTACATTGCGGATCATGAGGAGCAATACGGCGACAAGCTGCAATATCGCTTATCCTGGATTGTGACGGCAAATATGGAAGAGGCGAACCGCGTGCTGGATAAGCTCTCTGAGGGAGCAGACTTTGCGCAAGCAGCAGCTAAATATTCGATAGATGCTTTTACGGCAGATGCTGGCGGTGATTTAGGCCTTATTGATGCCAATGACCCGTTTCATGAGCGGGCGATTCTTTCGGCGGCAAGCAAGCTGGATACGGGAGAGATCGCTGGCCCGATATCGATTGCCGAAGGGTATGCCATCATTCGTTTGATGGAGCGCCACACAACGGATAAGCCACAGGGACAGCAGCTGTATGAGCTGGTCCGCAAAGAGCTGGCATTATCACAGGCTCCTTCCCTAAGCCAAATTGAGCAGCAGCTATTGGAGAAATATGACGCTGTCACCTTTCCATAAATATAAGAAATTCTAGGTTTGTTTATAAGCTTCCATTATATTGGAGCATCATATAGTCATGTTCGCCAGACGATTGGAAAATGGGCGAACAATCCTTCTTTTTCAAAATGTAAGCATTTATAAGGCTTCCACTTATATCAGGCTTATATTTCAGCGCAAATTGATGCTTTATCGGTCAGGGATGGCGTTAGCCAGCCGTATTCGCATGAAGGAAATGAAGGTATTGACAACGAATACAACTCATTGATAAGATGGAATTAGTTTAAAAACCAACTGAATTAGTCGGAATAAGGAGGAAGTATGACACATGGCAAAAATCGTGCAAAGCATTACTGATCTAATTGGTGATACACCGCTAGTTCGCTTGAATCGTCTTGTTCCTGAGGACAGCGCTGAAATCTATGTAAAGCTTGAATATCAAAATCCAGGTGCGAGCGTAAAAGACCGTATCGCAATCAGCATGATCGAAGTAGCTGAACAGGAAGGCATCATCAAGCCAGGCGATACAATTGTTGAGCCTACGAGCGGCAACACGGGTATCGGTCTTGCCTTGGTAGCAGCAGCTAAAGGCTATAAAGCGATTCTTGTTATGCCTGAGACGATGAGTATTGAGCGCCGCAACTTGCTTCGTGCTTATGGCGCAGAAGTGGTTCTGACGCCGGGTTCGGAAGGCATGAACGGAGCTGTTCGCAAAGCCGAGGAATTGGCGAAAGAAAACCCGTCCTATTTTATCCCGCAGCAGTTTAATAACCAAGCCAATGTAAAAATCCATCGCGAGACAACGGGTCCGGAAATCGTTGAGGCGATCAACTCCCTGGACGGCAAGCTGGATGCATTCGTAGCGGGTATTGGTACTGGCGGTACGATTACGGGTACTGGCGAAGTGCTGAAAAAGAACTTTAAAGATATTAAAATTTACGCGGTTGAGCCTGCGGCTTCCCCACTGCTTTCGGGTGGACAGCCTGGACCTCACAAAATCCAAGGGATTGGCGCTAACTTTGTGCCGACGATTTTGGATCGCGAAATTTATGACGAAGTCATTACGGTTGAAAATGATGATGCATTCGACTACGCACGCCGTGCTGCGAAAGAAGAAGGCATCTTGTGCGGAATTTCCTCCGGTGCTGCGATCTATGCTGCTTTGAAAGTGGCGAAGGAGCTTGGCAAAGGCAAGCGCGTTATCGCGGTTGTTCCAAGTAATGGTGAGCGTTACCTCAGTACGCCGCTGTTCAACTTCGAGAACTAACACTTATGTCCAATCGGGGCCGTGCCTTTAGTAGGATCGGTATACCGTTTGACTGGCCTTCCATTCATTTGAGTGGGGGGCTTTTTTCAATTATAAGCCGTTTATAAGTTTCACCCTTATAAATCGCTTATCATTCACCCTCGAAACGGTAGCTTTGCCGCCAGAGGACGGCTGCAGCCGTTTACGCTTGATGTGCGTAAATAGCCATGGGAATATGGCGGCAGCGCTCTTTCCTTTTGGGCGGGTATTCTGTATACTAGGCAAAATAAACATGCTTGTCGATCGGGGGTTGGAAGGTGATGTTCACCGCCTTTGACTATTGGTTAGGGTGGCACGCCGAGCGGAAGTATACGACTTTTCCACTGCTGCGGGAGCTGCCGCTTGGAGAAGAAGGTGTTGCTTCATGGGAAGAGGCATGGCGGGATGCATCGCCGTATGCTTTTGTACTGGAGAGCGGTAAGGGCGGGCGCTATACGTATCTCGGCTTGCAGCCGGAAAGCGTTATTCGCGGCAAAGGTTTGGAGGCGGAAGCCCGGACGCTGCGGACAGATGGAGCTGAAGCTTCAGATGATGCTAATTCGGCTTTGCGCTACCAGGGCAAGCCGCTTGAAGTGGTGCGGAGCTGGATGGAGCCATATCGCGCGCCAAAGCTTGAAGCAGCGGGCACGCCAAAATGGACGGGCGGGTGCGTCGGATTTTGGAGCTATGACGTCATTCGTTCGATTGAACGGCTGCCGGAGCTGACGGAAGATGATTTGAATGTGCCGGATTATTTATTTTTGCGTTTAAATGAACTTTGGATTGTCGATCATAGCGACAAGAAGCTATATTGCGCTGTGCATACACCTGTGCCAAGTGAAGCAGGTCAAGAGGAGCTGCGACTGCTTTATGCGCAAGCTTGCTCGCGGACCGGCGAGATGGCCGCTTATTGGCAGCAGCGGTTCGGGAGCGCAGCGAACGGCCAGCGAGGCGAGAATAATGCTGAAAGCACAAGCGATAGCCGCCGGGTGCGGCAAGAGCGGCAGCAGCTCGCTGACGATGATTCCCTTCACAGCAAGGGGGACGCGCTGGATGGGATCAGCACGCGTTTTTCGAAGGAAGCTTTTGAAGAGGCAGTTCGGCAAATTCAGCGTTACATCGGACAAGGCGATGTATTTCAGGTGAATTTATCGGTACGCCAGAGCCGGGCGCTGGTTGCGCAGCCGGAAGAGCTGTACGAGTGGCTGCGTCTCATTAATCCTTCTCCTTATATGGGCTTTCTGCGCTGTCCTGATTTTCAACTCGTGTCGGCTTCGCCGGAGCTGCTGGTTGAGCGCCGCGGCGACTTGCTTGCAGCCCGTCCAATTGCCGGAACGCGCAGGCGCGGCCGAACAGAAGAAGAAAATGAGCTCATGGCGGAAGAGCTGCGGACTAGCGAGAAGGAGCGCGCCGAGCATATTATGCTGGTCGATCTGGAGCGCAACGATTTGGGCCGGATTTCGGCTTACGGCACGGTGAAAGTGGAAGAGCTGATGGTTATTGAGCAATATTCGCATGTGATGCATTTGGTATCCCAAGTCGAGGGGCGGCTTGCCGAGGGCAAGGATGCTTATGATGTCATTGCGGCGACTTTCCCAGGCGGCACCATTACAGGCGCTCCCAAAATCCGCACGATGGAAATTATTGAAGAGCTGGAGCCTGTAAGGCGCGGTCCTTATACCGGGTCGCTCGGATGGATTGACTATAATGGCGATATGGAATTTAATATTATTATACGAACGATGGTCGTCAAGGATGGCATGGTGCATATCCAGGCTGGAGCAGGCATTGTCATTGACTCCAAGCCGGAGCGCGAATATAAGGAATCACTAAGCAAGGCCAAGGCGCTGTGGAAGGCGATTGAGTATAGTGAGCGGTTCAGGCAGGCTGCGCCAAGCGGGCGCAAACAATAGAGGGGGCGCATGCGATGATTCTCGTAATAGATAACTATGATTCGTTTACCTACAACCTGGTGCAATATTTAGGCGAGCTTGGCGAGGACATTGTGGTCAAAAGAAATGATGAGCTGGGGCTGGCGGACATTGAGCAGCTGGCGCCTGACCATATTTTGATTTCTCCGGGACCTTGCTCCCCGAACGAGGCAGGCATCAGCCTGTCGCTCATTGAGCATTTTAAAGGGAAAATTCCGATTTTCGGTGTGTGTCTTGGCCATCAGGCGATTGGACAAGCGTTTGGCGGCGATGTCATTCGCGCAGAGCGCCTGATGCATGGCAAAACTTCGCAAATGGTGCATGACGGCAAGACGATTTTTGAAGGAATCCCTTCACCATTCACCGCAACCCGTTACCATTCCCTTATCGTGAAAAAAGAAACCCTGCCAGACTGTCTTGAAATCAGCGCAGAAACAGCGGAAGGCGAAATTATGGCGCTTCGCCATAAAGAATACCCGATTGAAGGGGTGCAATTTCATCCGGAATCGATTATTTCCGAGCATGGGCTGACGCTGCTGCGCAACTTTTTGAAAATTCGTACAGGCGCGCCGCGATGAAGGTAGCGTTGGGCGGCATTGTCATGGATGCCGGGCAAGCTGTGATCTCAATATATGATCACGGCTTTTTGTACGGTTTGGGTTTGTTCGAGACGTTTCGAACCTATGGCGGCCGCGCTTATTTGCTGGAGCGGCATTTGCGGCGTCTGGAAGCGGGCTGTTTGTCGCTGGGCATCCGCTACAAAGCGGATCAAACCGCGCTGGAGGCGAGCATTGCCAAACTGCTTCAGGCGAATGAGCTGAAGGACGGCTATGTCCGGCTGACCGTTACAGCGGGCGATGGCGGGCTAGGCTTGCCAGTGGGCGATTACGAGCAGCCGCAGGAGTTGATCCTGATGAAGGCGCTGCCGCCCTATCAGGCGGCGCTTTATGAGCATGGCCGAGAGCTTAGGCTGCTGCATACGAAGCGCAATACGCCAGAGGGCGAGATTCGACTTAAATCGCTGCATTATATGAATAATATTATAGCGAAGCGCGAGCTTGCCGCGAGCGATGCCTCGCCGGGAGCAGAAGGATTGATGCTGAGCGGCGACGGCCTGCTGACGGAAGGCATCGTCAGCAATCTTTTTTTCGCCCAGGATGGTATTATTCGTACGCCTGCGGTAGATACGGGCATCCTGCCCGGCATTACGCGAGAGCGCGTTCTGGAGCTGGCCCGTGCGGCTGGCTTTCAGGCAGAAGAAGGACACTACAGCTGGAATCAACTGCTGGGGGCAGATGAAATATGGCTGACGGGCTCCGTACAGGAGCTGGTGCCGGTGACGCGGTTATCTGGTACCGACGGTACTCGGGTGCAGGTCGGCAAAGGGACAGGTGCGGGAATCGGCGTGGGCTACGAATCGGCAAGAAATGCGGCTAGGTTTGAAGTCGATGCAGAAGCTGGGACTGCAGCTGGTCCGATTACTCGTCAGCTTTTAAAGGCCTATCGCTCCGATACGATGAGAAGCAAGTAACGCGGGAGCGTCAGGCGACTGCATATCAAGACTAGTATAGCTAAAGGTGTGAGCGTAGCTTATGAATACAGCAAGAGAAGGCAAGCTTGAATATTACAGCAGGAGCTATGGGCTGGCTTGCGGCAATCGGCTGGAGCTGGGCAAGCGCACGCTGATTATGGGCATATTGAATGCGACGCCGGATTCTTTCTCTGATGGCGGGAAATTTAATGAAGTGGAGGCGGCTGTCAGCCGCGCTGTGGAGATGGCCGCAGAGGGCGCGGATATTATTGATATCGGCGGCGAGTCCACACGTCCAAACTTTGTCCCGGTCGATGCCGAGGAGGAGCTGCGCCGCGTGATTCCGGTCATTCAAGCTGTCCGCGCCGCGCTGCCGCATATCGCGATATCGATAGATACGTATAAAGCAAAGACAGCGCGCCATGCGCTCGAAGCAGGAGCTACGATCATTAACGATATTTGGGGACTCAAATACGATGCAGATATGGCGGCAGCCGCAGCAGCATACGGCTGCCCGGTTATTTTAACGCATAATCGCACGAATCCCGTCTACCTAGCCGCTGATTTTGTAGAGGACGTTATTGCTGATTTGAAAGAAAGCATGGAAATAGCAAGACATGCCGGCGTGAATGAAGAGCAGATCTGGCTCGATCCAGGCCTTGGCTTTGCCAAAACCTATGAGCAAAATATGGAGCTGCTAGGACGGCTCGCCGAGCTGCATGCTCTTGGCTATCCTGTTCTGCTGGGTACTTCACGCAAGAGCTTCATTAGGCAGACGCTGGATCTGCCAAGAGAAGAGCTAGTAGAGGGTACGGCAGCAACAACGGCCCTTGGCATTGCGCAAGGCTGCCAAATCGTTAGGGTGCATGATGTCCGCGCGAATAAAAGAACAGCTGTGATGTCGGATGCGATTATCTATCCGCGTTATTCATAGATTCAGATATAAGTATAAGGGGCGTAAGCTTATGGATAGAATGCTTGTGAAGGGCATGCAGTTTTACGGGTATCACGGTGTTTTTGCAGAAGAGAACAGGCTGGGCCAAAAGTTTGGCGTCGATCTGGAGCTGCTGCTGGATTTGGAGAAGGCGGCAACGATGGATGATTTGGAAGCTACGGTGAATTATGCCGAATTGCATGCGTTAACGAAGAAAATTGTCGAAGGAACGCCGTTTAAATTGATTGAAGCTTTAGCAGGTAGCATTGCAACCCAGTTGCTGTCGGCTTATACTATGATAAATGAAGTAACGGTTCGTGTGACGAAGCCGAACCCGCCGTTCGACATTCATTTTGATGGCGTGACGGTAGAGCTGCGCAGAAAGCGGGATGCTGATGGACGCGTTGTCACCGTTTAACTCGCCCGCATATGCTTATGTGGCTCTAGGTTCAAATGTAGGTGATCGGCAGCAGCTTTTGCTGCAAGCGATCCAGCAGTTAAGTGGCCGCCCAGACATCGAAGTGCTTCGCGTTTCGGGCGTGTACGAGACCGATCCGGTCGGCTATACGGATCAGCCCCCTTTTCTGAATATGGCTATCGCCGTGCGAACTACGCTGTCCCCGCTTGCTTTACTGCACGTTCTGCTGGATACCGAGCAGCAGCTTGGGCGTGTCAGAGATATTCGCTGGGGGCCGCGCACTATAGATCTCGATTTGCTGTTGTATGCTGATGTCGTGATGGATGGCGAGGAGCTGACGCTTCCGCATCCACGAATGATGGAACGCTCCTTCGTGCTCGTTCCGCTTGGTGATGTGATCGAGCAGTCCCATCCGCTTAAGGAACAGGTGGCTGCGGCCGCGGCTTCAGCGCTTCAGGATGGAAAGGAAGGCATCATGTTATGGAAAATCATCAATTGGCACAGCGAGTCCGGGCATTTCGTAAGCTAAAGGGCTACACACAACAGGAATTAGCAAAAGTACTAGGCGTGTCGGTAGCGGTGTTAGGCTCCCTTGAGCGTGGAACCCGCAAGGCGGACGCCAAGTTATTGATTCATATATCAAACACCCTTGGCATTAGCTATGAAGAGTTGACGGATTCGGGATCGAACGGAAACGTGTAAGAAACTAACGTACTAGGAAACAAACCAGAAGGAGGAGTGCGGAGAAACATGCTGAAAATCGGAGACATCGAGATGAAGAACAGGGTTGTGCTTGCACCGATGGCCGGCGTGTGTAATCCCGCTTTCCGTCTAATTGCAAAGGAATTTGGAACAGGTCTTGTATGCGCGGAGATGGTGAGCGACAAGGCGATTTTGCACGGCAATAAGCGGACGATGGAAATGCTGTTCGTGGACGAGCGTGAGAAGCCGCTTAGCTTGCAAATTGTCGGCGGTGACCGTGAATCGCTGGTCGAGGCGGCGAAGGTCGTGGATAAGCAAACCAATGCTGATATTATTGATATCAATATGGGCTGCCCGGTACCGAAAGTAACGAAATGCGATGCCGGAGCACGTTGGCTGCTTGACCCGAACAAAATTTACGAGATGGTTTCTGCCGTAGTGGAAGCCGTTGATAAGCCGGTAACGGTGAAAATGCGTATTGGCTGGGATGACGAGCATATTTATGCGGTGGAAAATGCGCGCGCCGTTGAGCGTGCTGGCGGTAAAGCGGTCAGCGTTCACGGTCGTACGCGCGAGCAGCAGTACACAGGCGTAGCGAATTGGGACATCATTCGCGATGTGAAGCAGGCGGTGTCGATTCCGGTAATCGGCAACGGGGATGTTTTTTCACCTGAAGATGCCAAACGCTTGCTGGAGCATACGGGCTGTGACGGCGTCATGATCGGACGCGGTGCGCTTGGAAACCCTTGGATGCTGTACCTCACTATTCAGTATTTGACGAATGGCGAGCTGCTGCCCGATCCTATGCCGCGTGAGAAGATGCTGGTCGCTACCTTGCATCTGGACCGTCTCATTGATCTAAAAGGCGAAGCGGTTGCCGTACGGGAAATGCGCAAGCATTTGGCTTGGTATTTGAAAGGCTTGCCGGGCGGTGCGCGTGTCAAGGATGTTATTATGGAAGAAACCGGCCGCGACCGGATGGTGGACATTTTGGATCGATATGTGTTGTCGCTTGAAGAGCAGGGCCTTGCTGCTGCGAGCCTGTAGTCTGAAATAGCGGGCTGATCAGATACGGCTGTGTGCCATGCCGAGCAGTCTCAAACTTGATTTGCAAATGAAATAAACGGGCAGGTTATCTGAGAACGTTCAGAGGCCTGCCTTTTTTCAAAATATAAGATGGTAAAGGCGCTTCTCCTTAAAATGGAAAGGTTATGTAAAAAAGCTTATATATTTGGAACTTTGTGTTTTTTGTAAACGAGTTAGGAAGGAATGTGCGGTTTTATAACGAATAAAAAAGAAGGGCCGTGCGGCTGTCCCGCCAACTGCAATAGTGGGCACAGACACAGGCGCTTTTACAAGCGGCGCGTTCCTTGCAGACAGGTATACATATATGGTGGGCAACGCTTTCAAGGGGCCTAATGCGAAAGTCGTTCCAGTCGTTTGGCTTTGATTGACATTCAGGAGAACATTGCATATAATCGTGCAATATAACCTTAATGACTATAGTCAACACGGCTTATCTGCTCCCTCAGCTGGTCTGAGGCAAGAGGAGCGTAATATATTAATTAACAGTGAATTCATACCTGGTATGAAAATTGGTCACACGACGGGAGAATCGGAAAGATGAGCGATAAAGAGATCATTCTGACTCAGGAAGGTTTGAGAAAGCTTGAGGACGAACTGGAGATGCTGAAATCGGTCAAGCGTCGCGAAGTAGCTGAGCGGATCAAGGTCGCGATTGGCTACGGCGATATTAGCGAAAACTCCGAGTATGAAGATGCTAAGAATGAGCAGGCCTTCATCGAAGGTCGTATCATTACGTTGGAGAAGATGCTCCGCAACGCTCGGATCATCAATAGCGATGAAATCGATACGGACGTGGTCAGCATCGGCTCCACGGTAACTGTAGAAGATTTAGAATTTGGCGATAAAATGGAATATGCGATTGTCGGTTCTGCTGAATCGGACCCGCTTAACAATAAGATTTCCAATGAGAGCCCTGTTGGCAGAGCGATTTTGGGTAAAAAGGAAGGCACGGTCGTTGATGTCAGCGTACCTGCCGGCGTTATACAGTATAGAATCGTCGATATTAAAAAATAAGGTTTGCACTGTGTCTGATTCAGAAAGCTTCCTTAAGCGGAAGCTTTTTGAACGTTAAAGCGGTGCCTTAGGAGATGAAATCAAGTTGGAACATCAGAACACCAAGACAGGTCATGAACAAGAACAAGAGCTAAGCGAGCTGCTGCAAATCCGCCGTGACAAACTGGACGAGCTGAGAGGACTCGGCATTGATCCATTCGGCAGCAAATTCGAGCGTTCGCATAATGCGAAGGACATCGTGTCCGCTTATGAGTCGTTTACGAAGGAAGAGCTGGAGGAGAAAGCCGAACAGGTAAGCATTGCGGGCCGGATAATGCAGAAGCGCGGCATGGGGAAAGCGAGCTTTGCCCACATTCAGGATCTAAGCGGCAAAATTCAAATTTATGCGCGCAAGGATACGGTTGAGGAAAATCAATTCGCAGCGTTCACCCTGCTTGATATCGGCGATATCATCGGCGTGAAGGGAACGGTATTCAAGACGAATACCGGCGAAGTATCGGTAAAAGCGCTGGAAGTGATCGTACTTACGAAATCACTTCTGCCTTTGCCGGACAAGTTCCATGGACTGAAGGATGTCGAGCTGCGCTACCGTCAGCGTTATGTTGATCTAATTGTGAATCCTGATGTTCAACAGACGTTCATCTCCCGCTCCCGCATTATCCAATCGATGAGGCGTTACCTGGATGGCCAGAACTATCTGGAAGTGGAAACGCCGACGCTGCATACCATTCCAGGCGGAGCATCCGCACGCCCCTTCATCACGCATCATAATGCGCTTGATATGCAGCTGTACATGCGTATCGCGATTGAGCTGCATTTGAAACGCCTCATTGTTGGCGGCATGGAGAAAGTTTACGAAATTGGCCGCGTTTATCGGAACGAAGGCATGTCGACACGCCATAATCCAGAGTTTACGATGCTGGAGCTGTATGAGGCTTACGCTGACTACAAGGACATTATGGCATTGACTGAAAACATGATCGCGCATATCGCACAGGATGTGCTCGGCACAACCAAAATCATGTACCAAGGCCAGGAAGTCGACCTGACGCCGCAATGGCGCCGTATATCAATGGTTGATCTGGTTAAGGAAATCAAAGGCGTTGATTTCAGCGTTCAAATGACGGATGAAGAAGCGCATGCCATTGCGAAGGAGCATAACGTCAAAGTTGAGCCGCATATGACGTTCGGTCATGTTCTGAATGCATTCTTTGAAGAGTTTTGCGAGCATACGCTCATTCAGCCGACCTTCGTTACGGGACATCCGGTTGCGATTTCGCCGCTGGCGAAGAAAAGCCCGGTTGATCCGCGCTTTACCGATCGTTTTGAATTGTTTATCGTGGCGCGCGAGCATGCCAATGCGTTTACAGAGCTGAACGATCCGATCGATCAGCGCGAACGCTTTGAGGCACAGCTGCTGGAGAAGGAGCAAGGCAATGACGAGGCGCATGAGATGGATGATGATTTCATCCGCGCGCTTGAGTATGGCTTGCCGCCAACTGGCGGACTAGGAATCGGCATCGACCGTCTGGTCATGCTGTTGACCGATGCGCCTTCCATCCGCGACGTGCTGCTGTTCCCGCATATGCGCAATCTGGCAGGCGAATAGCCAATCATAGTTTTCTACTAACCTGTTGAGGCCTAGGGCTTCAGCAGGTTTTTTTCTGTAAATAGGCTAGAATAGCTGTTTGAGCGTGCTTTAGGCTAGGCAATAGGCTGATGCCGCCTCCATCCATTGACCCGTGCCTTATTTTCCTTTAAAGTGAATATGTATTTTCAGACAAAAAAAGCTATCTTAGCGAGGTATTAACTATAGAAAACAGAGGTGAACAGACGTTGCTGAAAGGTTCGATGAGAAGTTTGCGATTGGTCATATGCATGGTAATGCTCTTATTCAGTTTTTTGCCTTATGGCAGCAAGCAGGTGTTCGCGGAGGAATTTAATATTATACATAATGCTGGCTTCGAAAGTACGGAGTCTGGCGTGCCCTTGTCATGGACGCAGGATGTATGGGAAGCGGGCGAGAGCATCTCGCGCTTCACGCTGGAGCAGTCCGATGTTTATGCGGGTACCGGCGCAGCTAAAATTCAAAATTTTCAACCGAACCATGCCAAGTGGATACAGAAGCTGACGGTTAGTCCGGACGCCTATTACCATGTGAGTGGCTGGGTCAAGGTTTCAGATGCAAAGAGCGATGCAATCGGCGCTAATTTGTTTATTGTAGGAGTTGGCGATCCATTTCCTCAGTTGACCGATACTGCGGGCGAATGGAAGCTGCTTGAATTTTACGGCCGGACAGGCCCGGAGCAAAAAGAGCTGCAAATGGGCATCAGTCTAGGCGGCTACGGAAGCTTGAATACGGGAACAGCGCTGTTTGACGATTTGAAAATGGAGCAGCTTCCAGCAAAGCCAGAAAACGTCCAAATCATCTCCTTCGAACCATCGAAGCTGACAGGCGGCGGGGGAGCAGCTTCTGGAACTGATAATCTGGACCCGAAAAAGATATCTGCTTTTCCCGTATTATCGATATCGGCCCTATTCGGCCTCTTGTTTGTTTTTCTTTATCGAAAAATGCTTCGGACACAGCCACTCGGCAAGCCTCGCATCTCCTACCGTAGCTGGCTGATTGCCGCTATGGCGGCGGCCCTTATTTTCAGGCTATGGGTTGCGATTAAGGTGCCGGGCTACGTCAACGATATTAAAACCTTTATGTACTGGGCGGATCGCGCCTATCAGAATGGCGTACAGCATTTTTATGAAGAAGGGGTCTTTGCAGATTACCCGCCAGGCTACGTCTATATTCTGTATGTTCTTGCTGCCATCAAGTCATGGTTTAGCATAAATCCGGATACAAGCGGAGCAACGCTGCTGTTCAAGCTGCCGGCCATTGTGGCTGATTTGGTTTCCAGCTGGCTCATTTACCGTTTTGCCAAAACAAAGCTCAATCCAGCGGCAGCGGCAGGTCTTGCCCTGCTCTATGTCTGGAACCCGGCGATCTGGATCAATTCAGCGGGCTGGGGACAGGTGGATTCCTTCTTCACCCTGTTCCTTATTATGGCCATTAGCAGCATGGCAGGGGA
Source organism: Paenibacillus sp. FSL H8-0537 (assembly GCF_038051995.1). Classification (NCBI taxonomy): domain Bacteria; kingdom Bacillati; phylum Bacillota; class Bacilli; order Caryophanales; family Paenibacillaceae; genus Paenibacillus; species Paenibacillus sp. FSL H8-0537. The sequence goes on from NZ_CP150290.1 coordinate 119,782, forward strand.
GCGTTTGGAACGAGGCGGCATCTGGTTCGCACTTGCCGTACTTATTAAACCGCAGGCGTTGATTTTCGCCCCGGTCGTATTGCTCGCTTACTGGCACAAACGGGATTGGAAGCGTGCCTTGCTGAGCGTCGCTTATGGCATAATCGCTTTTCTGGTGTTTGCCGCTCCGTTTTTCTTAACCAATGGCGGTTTGATCGGTGTTATTGAGCTTTACAAAGCGACGCTGTCCTCCTATCCTTACGCAACGCTGAATGCGTTCAACCTATATGCGCTTACGGGAGGGAATTGGGCACCGCTGGAGAGCAGCTGGCTTGCGCTGTCCTATAAAACTTGGGGCAACATAGCCATAGCACTAGCGGTTATAGCCGCACTTTGGTTCTCCTTTAAAGGCAAGCCAAAGCGCAATCTGGGCATCTCTTATTTTATTGCGATCATTCTCATCACAATCGTCTTTCTGTTTGCGACGAAAATGCATGAGCGTTACCTGTTCCCCGTCATTTTGCTGTATGTTTTCGCCTATATCGAGTCTCAGGATCGGCGACTGCTCCACCTATTAATGGGCTTCAGCGTCACGCATTTCATTAATGTAGGCTACGTGCTTGCATTTAGCGAGGCGGGCCAGCATACGGTGACCGACGGCATTGTCATTTTGTGCTCAATTACGAATTTGTGCTTGTTCGCCTATTTGCTTTATGTTGGCTATTCACTCTATGTGAAAAATGATCAAAAACCAGTTCCTCCACTCACACAGGAAGAATTGCGCGAAGCAGACCGTCAGGCACTGCAGGAGCTGGAGCAGCAGAGCGCCCCTAAGGGCAAGGAACTTCAAGCTTCTTCCTCTGATAAGAGCGGCAATAAGCTCACTCGCAAGGATTGGTGGTGGATGGGCGGCATTACCGCTGTCTATGCAATTGTGGCGCTGCTTAATTTGGGCTCGTTTAACAGCCTGAATACAGGCTGGAAGCCGCAGCAGAATGGCCAGAGCTTTTATGTTGACCTTGGTCAAACACAGCAGCTGGAGCGGGTCAACATGTTCGGCGGCGTGGGCTCCGGCAAGCTCAAGCTGGAGTTTGGAAATGCACCGGATGCCTGGAGCGGCGGCGTAGATGTCGAGCTGAAAATCGGCGATAATCTAAAATGGGTCGTCCAGCCGCTTAACGTGAGCGCGAGATATGCCAAGGTTACAGTTGCCTCAACGGGTTTCTCGCTGCAGGAAATGGCCTTTTATCCAAGTGGAAGCGATCAGCCGCTGCCTATTGGAGACATTGTTTATATCGGCTCTAATGCGGCAGCAGCCGAGGACCAGCGTTTTGGGCCTGTGGAGCATCTATTTGATGAGCAAAGCTCGGCAGCTTACAAGTCGACCTATTGGAACGGCTCATATTTCGATGAAATTTATCATGCACGTACTGCGTATGAGTTCCTTGAGGATTTGACAGTATATGAAAATACACATCCGCCACTGGGCAAAATACTCATCGCCATCGGCATCAAGCTGTTCGGACTCAGCCCATTCGGCTGGCGGATCATTGGAACGCTGTTCGGCATTGCGATGATTCCGCTTATGTATATATTCGTGCTGCGGTTGTTCCGCTACCGCACGGTTTATGCAGCCGCTGGCGCGATTTTGCTGGCAGCCGATTTCATGCATTTCACACAGACGCGCATTGCGACGATCGATGTGTACGCCGTATTTTTCATTATGCTGATGTTCTACTTCATGTACCGTTACTATAGAATGAACTTCTATATAGAAGCGTTAAGCAAGACACTTGTTCCGCTTTCGCTTGCGGGGGTCGTATTCGGCATCGGCGCAGCGTCCAAATGGATCGTCATTTACGGCGGGGCAGGGCTTGCCATTATGCTTGGATTATCCTTGTTCGACCGGTATAAGCAGTATGCAGCCTCCAAGCGTGCGCTTGCATCTGGTACGGCGAGTGCTGAGCAGAAGGAAACGTATAAGCGCGTCATTAAGGCTTTCCCGCGCAATGCGCTGTTAACGCTCGCGAGCTGTTTGATTACGTACATCGCTATTCCAGTTGTCATTTACAGCCTATCCTTTATGCCGGTGCTGAACGCAGGCGATGGCAAGTATACAATTGAAGGCCTTGTAAGTCAGCAGGAGCATATGTACTCTTATCACAGCGAGCTGGTTGCTACGCATCCTTATTCCTCGCAGTGGTGGGAATGGCCGTTTATGAAGCGGCCGGTATGGTATTACAGCGGCAAGGATTTAGAAAACCCTAATGATGTGTCGTCGATTTCCGCATTCGGCAATCCGCTTATTTGGTGGACGGGGCTGTTCGCGCTACTAGGCGCCTTCTATATAAGTCTTAAGCGCAAGGATAAACGTATGTATATAGTCTGGATCGCTTATCTGTCGCAATACTTGCCGTGGATGCTTGTGCCAAGGCTGACGTTTATTTATCATTATTTTGCGATGGTGCCGTTCATGATCATGGCGATACTCTATATGTTCCAGACGGCAGAGGAAAAAAATAAGAAGTGGAGAAAATATCTAGGCATCTACGTCGCGGCAGCAGTCGTGCTGTTCATTATGTTTTATCCTGTTCTATCTGGATTGCCTTTCAGCAAAACCTATGTGGCTCATATTCTGCGCTGGTTCCCAAGTTGGGTGTTTTATAGTGGTTAGTGCCAGAAAGCTGAGTTATGCAAGCATTTAAACGAAGAAGTTTAGGAAGACAAAGGAGCGGCAACA
>NZ_CP150290.1:125000-292500 GCF_038051995.1 Paenibacillus sp. FSL H8-0537
CTTGTCTTTAGAAGGGGTTCAACAACACTTGCACCTTGAAAACTGGATAGCGAAAGCAAAGAACGAAACATCCTTTAGCGAGAAATATCGCAGGAAGGCAAAGTAAGGAACGAACTTCGGTTTGCTCTTGCCCTTTGTTCTAACTGCAAGCGAAAGTATGGTCGAATTAGATGGACTTTTGGAAGTTCTTCTCGAAATCAGACAGGCAACTGTTTGAGGAGAGTAGGAACGGACAACGGCCGGCTAATCGAGCATGCTGTAGCAAATGGTTAAGCTAATAAGAGCGCACGGAGGATGCCTAGGCACTAGGAGCCGAAGAAGGACGTGGCGAACAACGATACTGCCTCGGGGAGCCGTAAGCAGGCTTTGATCCGGGGATTTCCGAATGGGGAAACCCAGCTGTCGTAATGGACAGTTACTTCTGACTGAATACATAGGTCAGAGTGAGGCATACCAGGGGAACTGAAACATCTAAGTACCCTGAGGAAGAGAAAACAAAAGTGATTCCGTCAGTAGCGGCGAGCGAACGCGGATTAGCCCAAACCAAGGAGCTTGCTCCTTGGGGTTGTAGGACGTCTCACATGGAGTTACAAAGGTGTGTGTTAGGCGAAGAGGTCTGGAAAGGCCCGCTATAAGAGGTAAAAGCCCTGTAGCCAAAAGCGCACACTCTCCGAGACGGATCCTGAGTACGGCGGGACACGAGAAACCCCGTCGGAATCCGGCAGGACCATCTGCCAAGGCTAAATACTCCCTAGTGACCGATAGTGAAGCAGTACCGTGAGGGAAAGGTGAAAAGCACCGCGGAAGCGGAGTGAAAAAGAACCTGAAACCGTGCGCTTACAAAAAGTCAGAGCCCTATTCATGGGTGATGGCGTGCCTTTTGTAGAATGAACCGGCGAGTTACGTTCACGTGCAAGGTTAAGTCGGGAAGACGGAGCCGCAGCGAAAGCGAGTCTGAATAGGGCGAATAAGTACGTGGTCGTAGACCCGAAACCGTGTGATCTACCCCTGTCCAGGGTGAAGGTGCGGTAACACGCACTGGAGGCCCGAACCCACGCACGTTGAAAAGTGCGGGGATGAGGTGGGGGTAGCGGAGAAATTCCAATCGAACTCGGAGATAGCTGGTTCTCCCCGAAATAGCTTTAGGGCTAGCCTCGAGGTATGAACGTCGTGGAGGTAGAGCACTGATTGGGTGCGGGGCCCGCCAAGGGTTACCAAGTCTAGTCAAACTCCGAATGCCATAGACGTGCTTCTCGGGAGTCAGACAGTGAGTGCTAAGATCCATTGTCAAGAGGGAAACAGCCCAGATCATCAGCTAAGGTCCCCAAGTGTGTGTTAAGTGGGAAAGGATGTGGAGTTGCAAAGACAACCAGGATGTTGGCTTAGAAGCAGCCACCATTTAAAGAGTGCGTAATAGCTCACTGGTCGAGTGACTCTGCGCCGAAAATGTAACGGGGCTAAACACACCACCGAAGCTATGACATGTACCGTATGGTACTTGGGTAGGGGAGCGTTGAATATAGGTTGAAGGTATACCGTAAGGAGTGCTGGACTGTATTCAAGTGAGAATGCCGGTATGAGTAACGAAAAGACAAGTGAGAATCTTGTCCGCCGAAAGCCTAAGGGTTCCTGAGGAAGGCTCGTCCACTCAGGGTAAGTCGGGACCTAACGCGAGGCCGAAAGGCGTAGTGGAAGGACAACAGGTTCAAATTCCTGTACCACCGTAAACCGTTATGAGCAATGGGATGACGCAGAAGGGCAGTGACGCGGACTGATGGAATAGTCCGTCCAAGCAGTGAGGCTGATGAGTAGGCAAATCCGCTCATCGTGAAGGCTGGGCTGTGATGGGGAGCGAAAATTATAGTAGCGAAGGTCATGCACTCCGGCTGCCGAGAAAAGTCTCTAGCCAGGTGAAGGTGCCCGTACCGCAAACCGACACAGGTAGGCGAGCAGAGCATGCTAAGGCGCGCGGAAGAACTCTCGTTAAGGAACTCGGCAAAATGACCCCGTAACTTCGGGAGAAGGGGTACCTCGGTAGGGTGAATAGCCCGAGGGGGTCGCAGTGAAAAGGCCCAAGCGACTGTTTAGCAAAAACACAGGTCTGTGCGAAGCCGTAAGGCGAAGTATACGGGCTGACGCCTGCCCGGTGCTGGAAGGTTAAGGGGAGCGGTTAGGAGCAATCCGAAGCTGTGAACCGAAGCCCCAGTAAACGGCGGCCGTAACTATAACGGTCCTAAGGTAGCGAAATTCCTTGTCAGGTAAATTCTGACCCGCACGAATGGCGTAACGACTTGGGCGCTGTCTCAACGAGAGATCCGGTGAAATTTTAATACCTGTGAAGATGCAGGTTACCCGCGACAAGACGGAAAGACCCCATGGAGCTTTACTGTAACTTGATATTGAACTTTGGTACGATCTGTACAGGATAGGTGGGAGCCATTGAAGCATGAGCGCCAGCTTGTGTGAAGGCGACGTTGGGATACCACCCTGATCGTATCGGAGTTCTAACCTAGGACCATGAAACTGGTTCGGGGACCGTGTCAGGTGGACAGTTTGACTGGGGCGGTCGCCTCCTAAAATGTAACGGAGGCGCCCAAAGGTTCCCTCAGAATGGTTGGAAATCATTCGGAGAGTGCAAAGGCATAAGGGAGCTTGACTGCGAGACCTACAAGTCGAGCAGGGACGAAAGTCGGGCTTAGTGATCCGGTGGTACCGAATGGAAGGGCCATCGCTCAACGGATAAAAGCTACCCTGGGGATAACAGGCTTATCTCCCCCAAGAGTCCACATCGACGGGGAGGTTTGGCACCTCGATGTCGGCTCATCGCATCCTGGGGCTGAAGTAGGTCCCAAGGGTTGGGCTGTTCGCCCATTAAAGCGGTACGCGAGCTGGGTTCAGAACGTCGTGAGACAGTTCGGTCCCTATCTGTCGCGGGCGCAGGAAATTTGAGAGGAGCTGTCCTTAGTACGAGAGGACCGGGATGGACGTACCGCTGGTGTACCAGTTGTTCCGCCAGGAGCACCGCTGGGTAGCCAAGTACGGACGGGATAAGCGCTGAAAGCATCTAAGCGCGAAGCCCCCCTCAAGATGAGATTTCCCAATTTAGTAAGACCCCTTGAAGACGACGAGGTTGATAGGTTCGGGGTGGAAGCGCAGCAATGCGTGCAGCTGACGAATACTAATCGGTCGAGGGCTTATCCTAACAACACGCTAAAGTTTCAGACTTTGTCTTTCGCATCCAGTTTTGAGGGTAGCAATACCCGTACGCAATCCGTTTGGTGGCGATGGCGGAGGGGAACCACGCGTTCCCATCCCGAACACGACCGTTAAGCCCTCCAGCGCCGATGGTACTTGGACCGCAGGGTCCTGGGAGAGTAGGACGTCGCCAAGCACGAGAAGCCTGTCGCAGTTTGCGGCAGGTTTTTTGTTTCGTTTTTTAACAAAACCTTATGAATTTGAGGTTTAATATACATAAAAAGAAGCTGATCCTCGGTCATCGATGGAGGACAGCTTCTTTGTCATAATTAATGAAAATGTATTTGGAGTAAGGAGCTGGTAGCCTGTAAATCGAGTATAAGACATTCTAGCGCCTGTTGAGCTCAGTAATGAGTAACTTTTCAAATCCGAGCTCGATTATCAATGCTTCTAGTCATAGATGAGGCATGCACCTCAGATGAAAGATAACTCACGCTCTCCATGTGAAGATAAGCACCCAGCCGACTAATTACCGAAGAACAGCATGTATCCAGCCACAGCTGAAGAGGAAACAATAATGCCGTATGAATACTGAAAGATGTGCTTTGAGCCATCTTTTTAGCATCTGCTTCATATACGTAAGCTGCTGGCTGGCCATTCGAGATATGCTAATGTATTACAAATAGTTGTCGGGGATCAGATTCTCAGGCGCCGCTTTCCACCTATTCTCCAAAACTATAATTAAATCATCTAAAGTAGCAGCTTCAACTTCTTTCATTTCACAAATTTTTTCAATTATCGATTTAATAAGAGAAGGATTTTCTCTTACATTATATTTTAACACCAGGTTTCTCATATTTAAAATGAGAGACTCCAAGTAGGAGAATTTTTCAATAAATGCCGATCCATCCTCTAAGTAATTATGCTCCTCCATATATTTAATTCTCTTTGCCATGACACTCTTATGTTCCCACAAGGTATGAAATAGCCTAGCATCAATTTTTCCATTAGATCCGTCTATGTCTGCTTCTAAATATTTAACCAATTCATCGTAAATACAGATTCCAAATATCCAACTTGCAGGTGGAGTGATTGAACGATAATGTAATGAAGTATTATCACTATTTCTAAGTTCTTTTAAAGATTGAATAACTAACTTAATATCAAAACTATATTTATATTCTTTATTATGCTGCAGCAAATAGATATATCCTCTGTTATTGATAGTTTTATCAAGCATAGTGAATGCAGTTTGAAATTCACTGAAATCCACCTCGTATTCCCCATAATTCATATCTTTGTCATATCCTGATACATACAGTTTTTCTGAGTCCTTATCATATCCTGAAATCATCATTTCATGAGGCAGTGTTTCAAATTGATATGCTTTTTTATGAGATACATAATATTCATCTACATGCAGATAAACATACTCGTTTTTATCAATTGCATCTAAAATAAAGCCTATCGTCCCGTCATTGTACTTTTCAGTATAACTATAATGTATCTTTTGATAGTTAATTAGTGGACATCCTGTAAAGAACTCATACCAGGGCAAATGAGAATTATAGAAAGAGAAAAATTTACCTTGAGGGAAGTTTCCGGCGCATACCAACTGTATGTAGTTACTATAGAACCAATCATCCGACTTATTATCTTGCAATACTACTGAAAGAGGGTACGCGTTACATAAATACCCGTGTACTACAGGTTTTATTATGGGAAGCCTTTTCTCATTCATAATTTCACTCTCCAGAGTGTATTTGAAAACAACTTGATTATACACAAAATTCAATGATTATACAAATATTTAATTCCTTGGTTGTTTCATATTTCTAAAAAGTTGAAAACGGTATGGTATTTTTGTGTTTACATCAATGTGTATTATAGGTGAAATCCATTCTTGAGTGTTGAAATTATTTGGGAGGTTATTATTATATACTCTTATTTTATTTTTATTTATCGTAAAATTTGAATTAATTTTTTTGTCTTTAAAATTTTAGAGGTAATAATTTTTGTTTATAATTAATATTTCGGGAAAATAGATTTGGATTAATATATAATATATATTTTTAATGGTGTATGTTGGTTTACAAACTAAAATGGTTTCCAAACGAAATGGATTTTAAATTAAATAAAAATATGATTATTTATTTTAATTTATAGTATTTTAATTGAAATAATATAATTATAAGGAAGGGTGCTATGTTCAATAACCATGTATTAAGTCTGGTTGGCGATACGCTTTTGGTCCAATTAACGCCTTGATGAAGTGGTGGTTGTGAATGAATATGATACCGTTATGCATTGCCGCGAGTTACTTAATAATCAGTACATCTTTGCTGGTGGTTCTTCCGGATCGGTTATGGTAGCGATTACATCTTGCTTTGCTGACCAAACATTTTCTATACCTCCTGCTGTAGTGGACATATTTTGTGATCGAGTCGATCGTTATGTGACAACCATATATGACGATCGTTGGGTCGAAGAAGTGTTTGAACAACATATTTCAAGTGGCGGTGATAAGCATGCATTATCTAGATAAAACGGACATTGATGAAATGGAAATTAAGCTGGAGGGGCTGCAAAAAAACTTTGAAAGCGAAATGCCCGCCGAACCACATATCCTTCGTCCTGAAGCTTTGAGAGGACATGTATCAAAAATAGACCCTGCCACAGCATTATCTGCATCTGTGGCAATGAGAGAAAGGCTTCCGCAAATAGACAATGAGCGCGTAGACATTATATTAGGCGCAAGGGTTGGCAATCATCTTCTGGCCCGGCAATATGGTTATCGAATTCGCCGCCAAGCTAGCTCACCGGTTCTTTTTTCGACCTCTGGCTTCAGCATCTGTGCCGGGCTTGCTGCATATTCGGCTAAAATAAATGGTCCATCACTAGTCATAGCGGGGAAGCAAAGCAATTGGGCAGATTGCCTCATAGTGGCTAGCAACTACATTGCACGTGGTGATTTTTCAGGTGCATCGATTATTGGGTCTTTCGGTGAAAAGCTATATCCCGGTAACGAGCTGCCATTGATTTTGGAATGGTGCAGATCGCGATTGTGGGGCATAGAGACACCCCGTAAATTAGTAATTAAAAAGGATTTAATTGTCTAAAAATAATAAGTTCAGGAGGTTTACAGTGAATAAAACAGCTAACTAAATTCCAGAAAACGGCTATTTTTATGATCCTTATCATTGTACAATGAATGCAGTTGGATTATACTTACTCATGCATAACATTAGTATTGATGCGATTTACAGCCATAATTTCAATTTCAGCTGCAGTTTTGATAACAAGACCATTTCCGGATTTATGTCTGATAAAAGTTTATGTGATTTTGTAAAAGATTATTATTTTATAGAATTAAAGGAAAACGGTGTGGGTGGTATTCCAACTAACTAACAAAAAAACTATCGTGTTCCCATTAAAGGGGAAGGCTTTGCAGGCCTAATCAAAAAATATTTGAAGCCTGAATACAAAACGTTATGTGCTGTTAACCAAATATCGTTGAACGTTGATGAAGGCGAAATCATTGGTTACTTGGGTCCGGATGGGGCAGGGAAATCAACTACTTTAAAGATGCTAACCAGCATTTTGCATCCTTCGAGCGGAGAGATATTGGTCGATGGCATGAGACCCTATTTGAACCAGAAGAAATATGGGTCGCTTATAGGAGTTGTTTTCGGACAGAAAAGTCAATTGTGGTAGGATCTACCGGCTAAGGACTCTTTAGAATTATACCGTGATATTTACAAGGTCTCTCTCCAGCAGTACAAGGAAAATATTGATATGTTTAATTCTATCCTCTCGCTGTATGAATTTTGGGAAAGACCCGTTCGGAAATTAAGCTTGGGACAACGCATGATATAACGGACATTGAACGTGTGTGAGCGAATCGTTATTGTGAATAAATGCTAAGCAAGGCGTATGTGTCTCCCTCAAAGGAGAAGGCGGATGAAGAAATATATAACGGTATTTCGCAAAACGCTCGCATTGAAGTTTACTTATAATTCGAACATTTTTTTCCTTATATTTTCGTTTCTTAATTATCCAGTCGTCATCATAACTAAGCATAGCATTAGTCCCATCATGTTTGCTTTAACGATGTTGATAGGTCCTATTCTTTTAGTCAGCCCTATTTTTGCTTTTCACTGGAGTCTTAAAAGATATGACAGCTCAGGCAACTAACCTGAAAAATATGCTTAAGCGTGCAGGAGATTACATAAGGAGGCTACACAATGGATCAGTCAATTCGCGTATTTTGGATCTGGGTGCTGGAACGGGGCTGTTTGCGGCTTTCGTTCGGCAGAAATATCCACAAGCAGAGTTCACCTTAATTGATCTGAGCGAAGAGATGATGAAGGTTGCGCGTTTGAGGTTTGAAGGCAGCGAGCAAGTGGAATACATTTCGGCGGACTATACCAATTATAATTTTGAGCATAAGTATGACATCGTTATTTCTTCATTATCTATTCACCATTTGACGCATGAGGCTAAGCAAGGATTGTTTCATAAAGTTCGCTTGGTTGAAAAACAGCGGCTTTGCAGTTGCGGATTGCGTCTACAAAAATCATGAATTTGCCGTGTTTGCTTCCTTTAAAAAGGAAGAACGTAAAACCGAAATATAGCTTGATTTCGATTTAACCGAAAAACTTTACTATTATATTAAAGCCATATCCAGCGAGAACGACGATTGGCGTTGCAGCGCTGCTGCTGGGCGCTAAAGTGGAAATCGAAATGGTTGCCTGCAAACGCTAGTACTAAAATGTCCAAAGGGATCAGGTTTGTAACCATTATCATTACAAATAATTAGTTCCTTCAAAATACGAAGTCACTGCATGTAAGCGTAATGCTTCTATTTAGTGAGAAAATTCAGACAAAAGGCTTATTGCAAAACGTGAATTGCCCGCCCTGTGACAGCCTTGACAGCCCATGACCCCTCTGCTAATATTGCAATAATATACGTGAAGACGGCTCAATTTAAGGGAGGAACATATTCGTGTGGGAATCAAAATTTGCCAAGGAAGGCCTAACATTTGATGATGTGCTGCTCGTTCCAAGGAAATCAGAAGTACTGCCAAGAGAATCGGATATTTCGACAAAACTTTCTGCTAACATCAAGCTGAATATTCCTTTGATCAGCGCAGGGATGGACACGGTTACGGAAGCAGCTCTTGCTATAGCAATAGCGCGTGAGGGCGGAATCGGCATTATTCACAAGAATATGTCCATTGCACAACAAGCGGAAGAAGTAGATCGCGTGAAACGCTCGGAAAGCGGCGTTATTACGAATCCATTCTCGCTTACAGCAGATCACCATGTGTATGATGCGGAAGAGTTAATGGGTAAATATCGCATTTCGGGCGTACCGATTGTAGATGCTGACAAGAAGCTTGTTGGTATACTGACGAATCGTGACCTACGTTTTATACATGATTATTCCATTAAAATCCATGAAGTCATGACACGTGACAATGTAGTAACGGCTCCAGTCGGCACGACGCTTACTGAGGCTGAAGTATTGCTGCAAAAGCACAAAATTGAGAAATTGCCATTGGTGGACGATTCGAATACGCTCAAAGGCTTGATTACAATCAAGGACATTGAGAAGGCGATTCAATTCCCTAATGCTGCAAAAGATACCCATGGCCGCTTGCTTTGCGGAGCAGCTGTTGGTATTTCCAAAGATACAATGGATCGTACGGAAGCACTTGTACAAGCAGGCATCGATATTCTCGTTGTAGACTCTGCCCACGGCCATCATATCAATATCATTGAGGCAGTTCGCAAAATCCGCAAGCAATACCCGGAATTGACGATTATTGCAGGGAATGTGGCTACAGGCGAAGCAACACGTGATTTGATTGAAGCAGGCGCATCTGTCGTTAAAGTCGGTATTGGTCCAGGCTCGATCTGTACAACCCGTGTAATCGCTGGTATCGGCGTACCACAGATTACAGCCATTTATGACTGTGCTTCCGTTGCTCGTGAATACAATGTTCCGGTTATCGCTGATGGCGGTATCAAATATTCCGGCGATATTACGAAAGCAATTGCAGCAGGCGCAAGCGCAATTATGATCGGCAGCTTGTTTGCAGGCACAACTGAAAGCCCTGGCGAAACAGAGATTTTCCAAGGCAGAAGCTTTAAAGTTTATCGCGGTATGGGTTCCCTTGGCGCAATGAAAGAAGGCAGCAAGGACCGTTACTTCCAAGAGAATGAGAACAAGCTGGTTCCAGAAGGCATTGAAGGCCGCGTGCCATTCAAAGGTCCTTTGTCCGATACGGTTCATCAACTGCTTGGCGGCTTGCGTTCCGGTATGGGCTATTGCGGAACTTCAAACCTGGAGCAGCTGAAAAACGATACTCACTTTATCCGCATTTCGGGTGCAGGACTTCGTGAAAGCCATCCACATGATGTGCAAATTACGAAGGAAGCTCCAAACTACTCGCTTTAATAACCCGACTAACGGGACAGAGACAGACCACAAGAAAGCGAAATTCGCTTTTATCGGGGTCTGTCTTTTTTTCAAATATAGGCATGTGTAGGTTTCATAAGTATCCTTCGCCTTCAAAACGGCAGCCTTGCCGCCAGAGGACGGCAACAGTCGTTAGCGCTTGAATAACAGGCGTTAATATTTTCCCTATTATTAATGGTAATTATTGCTCTATTGTAGTTTCAAGGGGGCTAAGCGGCTCAAAAGGGCTTCCTGCAAGGGCTCAGCTTGAGAAAGGGGCTAAGCGCAGTAGAGGTTTAATTCCCCTGCTTGCATGTGATACAATTAACAACGACAAACTTTTGGATGAAAAGGGGAGAAGACGTTGAAGGCAAAGGTAAAGCCGATTAGACTGACATCGGTTGTCGCCGCTTTTATGGCGATGTGGTTGGTCATTCTGTCATTAGGGTCTGGTGCAGCAGCGGCTGCGGGTAAGGAAGATTGGGTCGAGAACTCTTTAGGCATGGAATTATCTTCAGCCATTCTAATAGATGCAGATTCGGGACAAGTCATCTATGAAGTCAATGCGGATACGCCGCGTCCTCCTGCCAGCATGACGAAGCTCATGACGGAATATATCGTGCTTGAGGAAATTACGAATAAAAGATTAACCTGGGATCAGGTCGTTACCGTTAGTGAAGAAGCGGCGAATACCCCTGCGGATGGCTCGCAAATTTATTTGGCACAAGGCGACCAGCACTCGGTTAAGGACTTATATATTGCTATGGCAGTAGGCTCGGCGAATGATGCAACGATTGCTCTTGCTTCGCAAATTAGCGGGAGTGAGCAGGGCTTTGTTGCCAAGATGAATGAAACGGCGAAAGAGCTGGGACTGACGACGGCTCATTTTACAAGTGCGACGGGGCTGCTTGATACAACGATTATTTCGGCTCGCGATATGGCGAAGCTGGCACAGACGATATTGAAAAAACATCCGGATTTCCTGGACTATTCGAAAATTCAGGAGTACAAGTTCCGTGAGCGCGATACAGCGACCATGAAGAACTATAACTGGATGCTTGAAACGAACAAAGGCAACACCTATTTGCGTGCGTATGCCTATCAGGGCGTGGACGGCATGAAAACCGGCTATATTTCGGCAGCTGGTTATACGTTTACGGGTACAGTTAAGCGAGGCGATACGCGTTATATAAGCGTCGTAATGAATACAAAGTCAAAAGAAGCCCGTTTCTTTGAAACCGCGAAGATGTACGACTATGCATTCAACAACTTTGAGAAGAAATCCGTGCTTCCTGCAAAATCTGTAGTAGAAACGCTGGAATCGGTTAAAATTAAGAAGGGTGTCGAAAAGACCGTCCCAGCTGTTACCGAGTCCGACATCACTTTTACGGTCAAAAAGGGTGCTGAACCTAAGATTGAGCTGAAGGAAAGCAACATTTTGAAAGAGGAAGATCTGGTTGCTCCCATTACAGCTGGTCAGAAGCTAGGAACGGTCACTTACGAGTACACGGATGCCGAAGGAAACAAAGTGGACAGAACGGTTAATTTGATTGCCTCGGAGGATGTGGAAAAAGGCGGCTGGCTGCGTCTGATGTTCCGCGCTATCGGCCAATTTTTCGTCGGACTGTTCAATGATATTGTGAATCTGTTTTAATGACATAAATACAGGGAAAACAATAGTTGTCGATTAAGGAGCGTTCCTGTAAAATTAGTGCCTAGAGCAAGTATCGATATTATATTGGGAGCTAAGCGTAAACCTTTCAGAATGAAGGTCGCTGTGTAAAACCTTGAGGAGGATTTTTTAGAATGGAAACAGGAACTTCGCGTGTAAAACGTGGTATGGCTGAAATGCAAAAAGGCGGCGTCATCATGGACGTTATGAACGCTGAGCAAGCAAAAGTAGCAGAGGCGGCAGGTGCAACAGCAGTTATGGCGCTGGAGCGCGTTCCTTCCGATATCCGTGCAGCAGGCGGCGTTGCCCGTATGGCTGACCCAACCATCGTAGAAGAGGTTATGAAAGTCGTATCGATTCCAGTTATGGCGAAAGCGCGTATTGGCCACTATGTAGAGGCGAAAGTGCTTGAATCGATGGGCGTTGACTATATTGACGAGAGCGAAGTTTTGACTCCGGCAGACGAAGTGTTCCACATTAGCAAAAATGAATTTACGATTCCTTTCGTATGTGGCGCTAAAGACCTTGGCGAAGCACTTCGCCGTATTCAAGAAGGAGCAGCAATGCTTCGTACAAAAGGTGAGCCGGGAACAGGTAACATTGTTGAGGCTGTTCGCCACCTTCGTCTGATCAATGGTCAAATCCGTAAAATTCAAGGTTTGTCGAAGGACGAGCTGTATAATGAAGCGAAGGTTCTGGGCGTTGCTTATGACCTGCTTCTGGGCGTGCACGAGAGCGGCAAGCTGCCAGTCGTTAACTTTGCAGCAGGCGGCGTAGCAACACCTTCTGACGCAGCACTGATGATGCACCTGGGCGCTGACGGCGTGTTCGTAGGATCGGGTATTTTTAAATCCGACAGCCCGGAGAAATTTGCTCGTGCTATCGTAGAAGCTACAACTCATTACCAAGACTACAAATTGATCGCAGAAGTATCGAAAAACTTGGGAGCGCCAATGAAGGGCATCGAAATTTCCAAGTTGGACGCTTCGCAGCGTATGCAGGATCGCGGAATTTAAGCAACAAGCTTGGATAAGGTGAAACGGCCGAAAGCCGTCTTTTGGCGGCGCGGCGCGTTTCAGTCCGAGAAATATAAGCCCATTTATAAGGGGAAACTTATAAATTCTTATATTTTAAGAAAGGCGTGTAGGCGATGAAAATTGGTGTACTTGCGCTTCAAGGCGCAGTTGCAGAGCATATACGCAGTTTGGAGGCGGCGGGCGCGGAAGCGGTCGCCGTTAAACAGACCTCGCAGCTTGATGAGCTGCAGGGTCTTGTTATTCCAGGCGGCGAAAGCACGACAATAGGCAAGCTGATCCGCCAATACGGCTTCTTAGAAGCGATTCAAGCTTTTTCTGAGCAATCCAAGCCGATTTTTGGCACTTGCGCGGGAATGATTTTACTTGCTGAACGTATTGAAGGACAAGAGGATGCGCATCTGAAGCTTATGGATATGACGGTGGAGCGCAATGCTTTTGGAAGACAGCGGGAGAGCTTCGAAACCGATCTCGACATTAAAGGCATTGCTGAACAGGTTCGCGCGGTATTCATTCGTGCTCCTTTGATCAAAGAAGTTGGATCGCAGGTTGATGTGCTTTCGGAATACAAAGGCGAAATTGTGGCGGCTCGGCAGGGACATTTGCTAGCAGCATCCTTTCATCCTGAGTTGACTGATGATTACCGTTTGCATGCCTATTTTGTCGATATGATTAAACAATTGGCAGTGAGCCGGTAGCAGAGAGGAGTCCACCCAAGCGTGATAGATATAAAATGGCTGCGTAATGAATACGCAAAAGTAGAGCAAGGGCTGACAAATCGCGGTAAATCGCTTGATTTAATCGCAGATTTCCCTGTTCTAGATACAAAGCGCCGTGACCTGTTGCAGGAAACGGATCAGCTGAAAAATCGCCGCAACACCGTATCGCAGGAAGTGGCGAAGCTGAAGAAGACAGGCGGCGATGCCGATGCGCTGATTATCGAAATGCGTGAAGTGGGCGATCGGATTAAGCAATTGGACGAGGAAGTTCGCGCTGTAGAGGTGCAAGTCGACGAGCTTATGCTTTCGATTCCCAATGTGCCGCATGAAAGCGTGCCAATTGGGGCTTCCGAGGATGATAATGTAGAGCTTCGCCGGATTGGCGAGCAGCCAACATTTGATTTCGAGCCGAGAGCCCATTGGGATCTTGCACAAGAGCTTGGCATTCTTGATTTCGAGCGTGCAGCTAAGGTGACGGGCTCTCGCTTTACGTTTTATCGTGGTTTAGGTGCGCGTCTAGAGCGTGCGCTGATTAACTTTATGATGGATCTACATAGTGATAAGCACGGTTATGAGGAAGTACTGCCGCCTTATTTGGTCAACCGCAACAGCTTGATTGGAACAGGACAGCTTCCGAAATTCGAAGAGGATTTGTTCAAAATTTCCGACTCGGATTATTACCTGATTCCAACGGCCGAGGTTCCGGTTACTAATCTTCATCGTGAAGAGATTTTGTCGATTGAAGAGCTGCCGAAGCATTTTGTAGCCTATAGCTCTTGCTTCCGCTCAGAGGCGGGTGCAGCAGGCCGAGATACACGCGGCTTGATTCGTCAGCATCAATTCAACAAAGTCGAGCTGATCAAGCTTGCGAAGCCGGAAGAGTCCTACGATGAGCTGGAGAAGATGACGGCGAATGCGGAGAAGGTGCTGGAGCTGCTGGGCTTGTCGTATCGCGTCCTCGCTTTGTGCACAGGCGATATGGGCTTCACCGCTGCGAAAACCTATGACCTTGAAGTATGGCTGCCTAGTGCAGGCACATACCGTGAAATCTCCTCGTGCTCAAACGTAGA
This sequence comes from Paenibacillus sp. FSL H8-0537, assembly GCF_038051995.1. Taxonomy (NCBI): domain Bacteria; kingdom Bacillati; phylum Bacillota; class Bacilli; order Caryophanales; family Paenibacillaceae; genus Paenibacillus; species Paenibacillus sp. FSL H8-0537. The sequence continues at coordinate 139,154 of NZ_CP150290.1, forward strand.
GGACTTTCAGGCGCGCCGTGCAGGCATTCGCTTCCGCAGAGACGTGAAGAGCAAGCCGGAATTCGTGCATACGCTTAACGGCTCAGGTCTTGCGGTAGGACGTACCGTTGCGGCTATTCTTGAAAATTACCAACAGGCGGACGGATCCATTGTCGTTCCTGAAGTATTGCGTGCCTACATGGGCGGAATCAGCGTAATTGGACCTAAAGCTTAAAATTCTTTTAATTTATGAATGTCTAAGATTCGCGCTTATAATGTGCTTAACTTTCAATATTGAACGGCAGATTTGTCGATATAGAACGGTCTTAGTCGTTTCTAAGGTAATAGATGGTGCGCACTTACGGAAGCCTGCGCCGCGAGCATAACAGTTAATATGTGACTTGTGTGCCGCCCAGTGTATTGTAAATGCTTCTCACCTACCACTGTGTTTTTTTAAACCGCCAGACATCTTCTGGCGGTTTTTGCATTTTTTCAAGGCTCATTCGCTAAAGTTGTTGTCAAGGGAGCCGCGTAATCATTCAATAGCTGCATACAACTTTTCGATCATGACCTTTAGTTTTAACCATATACCACATGAATTCTAAATTTTCATATGCTGGATTGAATTGCTTCCATGCTAGTATGAAGGGATATTGTATGTTATAATTGATAAAAGGAAAAATTATAAAATAGGAGTGAAATATTTGGGAGTTTTATATAGTAAAAAAATTCAAATTTTAATAACTATTATATATCCCATTATAGTTTTTTATGTACTAAGTATAAATCGAACACTTGAGTCATGGGTTATTCCTGCGTTTGTTACCCTTTTATTTTGCTTGTTATGGAGTAATATCAGGTATTTAATCTACTCTACCCTTCTAATGTGGAGCATATCAGTACCTATGTGGTTGTTACTGATAGAGCGTTTAAGAGAAGATCAAGGATACGCTATTTTCACCTCATCATTGCCATTCATCATACCTTTATTTATACTATTTGTTTTAATACCTGAAGTTTTAATTATTATACTCAAGAATTTTATTTTGAAGAAGTTTTTTAAATATAAAATATAATTTAAATAATAAAGCGAAGGTTTTCTAAGAGAAATAATAAAAGAGGTTTTCAGATTGAAATCCGAGAACCTCTTTTATTATTTCTTTTGTTTAATCTGCTCTCATTTAAAGACCACAATTTTTCCTACACATAGAAACAAATATTTATGGAGTTATGAATGATCCAGCGTATGTCAAATCAGAACTGTCAATAATTTGAGCAGGTGTTACATAAGCTTCTTTACTAGGTGTATAATAACCAATAATATAATCTGTATTGCTATTTCCATAATAAAATGCTTGCCAAATAAATTTTGAGCAGTAGTTAGGATTAATTGTTCCCAGCTTGAAGTCATTCCAGCTGAATATTGGAATACTATAATTCGTTACTTTATTATAGTTATCCTTTGCCCATGCTGCTGCCTTACTACCATGCGCAGCTCTGTACACTTTAATTGTTTCTCCTTTGCCATGTCTACCAAAGTAGTTATACAGAGCATCGGCCTTCCCTCCCGATCCTGCTCCATCATCTGCAGGATTTACATGGTACACCCTCAAATCTGAAGCAACGATTGCTATGTGTCCAACTATTTGTGTAGATGTTCCGAATGTTTTTGAAGAATAAAGTACATCACCTGTTTTAATAATAACATTAGATCCTGGGTAATACTCTGGTAACACAGCCTTTAGAGTAATTTGATTGGCACTCGCGACAGATGGAACTATGAATAATAGAAAAATTGCTAATGACATAGCTAAATTTAGGTATTTTCTCATATCAAACCACCATTTCTATTTTTTTACTTTCCTGATTATGATATAGCAATATCAGTTAGAAGTAAATAAGTAACTTGGGAAAATTGATTATAGCAGATTACAGTTCAGCCTACGGTAAGCCTTCGCCGAATATAGTATTTGAACTAATGCTGGTGTAACGCTTAATGTGCTAACTAGAGAACCTATATGCATGTTCGAGTGCTGAAAACAAACTGCAAAAGCTGTAATAGGTCTATCCACATAAAGTGGACTTTCCGCAATTTCATTTCATCTTGCAATTTGATGCACTTCTTATGAAAACATTCTTTACCTAAGATTAAGTCGTTTCTGAGAATCCTTTTTTCGCCACTGCTTCGTTCCTTTGTTTGACGTACTCTGGCACGCCTTCACAGCGCTTTGCATAGAACGATAATTCGGCAAAATTTGCTGTGCTCAGTGTTCTCGGACATGCCCTAGACGATAGCGTGAATGATTTTCATTTTTATTCTTCTTACAGGGCTGAATTGTAACCTGAAGTATCCACAGGTTAAAAATGGGCTTGATTTTCATTTTTAACCTGTGGTATAATAATTTTTGTGATGATTTTGTATACGGAGAGGTACCGAAGCGGTCATAACGGGGCGGTCTTGAAAACCGTTAGGGGGCAACTCCACGTGGGTTCGAATCCCACCCTCTCCGCCAATTTAATAAATGATAACGTCCAACCTTACGGTTAGGGCGTTTTTTTGTTGTCTGGGATTGGGGATAACGTCTGAGCAAGAGTTATCCCCAATATCCACTGCAGTCATGTGGATAAAATGTATATAATGTGGATAACTAGCATGGAATGTGGATAAAACTGTGGATAACGCTATGCTTAAGCGTGTGATTATGCTGGATTTTGCCTGAATAATTGGCGGGCTCGCGCCGCATCTTAAAGGATGTGGAGGTGTTGATAAAGATGGCTAAAAAAGATGAGCTGACCTACAGCCAGCCAGAGCTGGTGGAGGCATGGAATCGAACGCTGCCGGAACTGATGAACAAGCCGGATAAATGCCAGGTAGCAGCCGATGAGGCAGATCCAAAATCGCTGCGAATTACGATTCAGTCAGCGGGACACCAGTCGTATGAAATTGATTTTAAGGTAACCTATGTGGATAGCCGTGAAATTAAAGTAGAGCTTGTCGATGTGGAAAAGGACCATCAGGCTGTGGATGAACGCACGGATATTCTTCAACAACTGATTCATGATTATAAGCGTCATATCCATGAATGCGCCCAAGCGCTTGGGCAGCTTACACACGCTTAAAGGAGGACGATGATATGAGCAAGCCAGACAGCGTGCCTGTACCTGAGGCGCAGCGTCAATCTCAGGATAAAAGAAGCCGTAATGATGACTCAGCCCAGCAGGAGCCTTTGTCCGGATCGAAAAAAACAAAGAAGAAAAACCATACTCCGCACCTAAATCCGGAAGGATCTTAAAATCGAGGTAATCATACAAAAGTCCCGTTTCTTCTCGAAGATTCGGGATTTTTTGGATATTGCTTCTATGTGCGGTCGTTTTGTTATAAAATAGGGGGGATGTCATTCAGAGATACAAATAGGGAGGATCAACTAGAATGAAAAACAGACTACATAAAGTGGCTATGCTATTTATCGCTGCTGCTTTAATTATTGTCGCAGGCTGCAGCGCGAGTGCGTCGCCTAAGGAATCTTTGGAGAAAGCTACTCAAAAAATGACGGAAGTCACCTCATATGAGTCCACAATGGCCTTTGGGATAGATGAGCTTACGGTGCCAGACGAATTGCTGCAGGGGGAGGGAGCTGGAGCGCAATACGCCATCAACCTGCTTAAAGGCGCTAAAGTAAATGTTAAAGCGATATATCAAAAAGAGCCGCTGCGCACAGATATGGAAATGGATATTACGGCTGCCGGCCTTTCTGTTAAAATTCCGATGATTTTGACTGACAAAAAGATGTATGTGAAAATTCCAGCGCTTCCGATGCTTATGCTGCCAGAGCAATACACGGACAAATTTGTGGAGATTGATCTGGAGGAGCTGTCAAAGCAAGCGGAAACAGGGGCCATGATGGACACGGCTGCCCAGCAGAAGCTTGGTCAAGAAGTGAGCGGCATTATTTTAAAACATTTTGATGAGAAAACGTATTTTTCTAAGCTGAAAAAAGAAGATGCGGCGCTCCCTGAAGGGGTAGAGGCTGATCAAGTGGTTCGCTTCCAAATTAATGAAGGAAACTATCAGCAGGCTGTAGAAACCATCGTTAATCAAGTGCTTCCAGAGCTAATCGACACGTTGACGAAAAACGAAGATTTCATGAAAATGATAGATAGCACGAATGAGGATGTAACGAAGCTGAAGGCAGATTTTGAGGCCAACAAGCAAGAAACATTGGATCAACTGAAAGCAAACTTGAAAATCAATGATTTCTCTATTGTAGGAGCCATTAAAGATGGCTATTTATCGCAGCAGACTGCTAAAATCAACGTAGACTTTACGGATGAAAGCGGCGGTATCGTGAAAATTGGCGGTTCGTTAACAGCTGAATATCACAACATTAATAAAGCGCCTAAATTCCTGTATGAAATTCCGACCGACGCAGTTAAAATGGATGAGCTGATGTCTGGCATGGGACTAGGTCTGTAACTTTATAGCTTAAAATGATACAAAAGGAGCCGCCCATTCTAAGCGAATGAGCGGTTTTTTTATAACGCTGTGGCGGTAGCCTTAATGATACTATTGCTTTAAAAAGTAAAGTATATTACTATACGTATATGAGTTTAAAGGAGGAATTGTAATGCAAATAGATGTATGGTCAGATTTCGCATGTCCGTTTTGTTATATTGGTAAAAAGAGACTGGAGGGCGCATTAGCAAAGTTTGAGCATGGCAAGCAAGTGAAGGTCGTGTTCCGCAGCTTTGAGCTGGACCCTAACGCCGCGATCAGCTACGAGCATGATGTGCATGAAATGCTGTCCCGCAAATACGGTATGCCACGCGAGAAAGCAATCGAGATGAACAGCGATTTGGCGAAGCAGGCGGCATCTGTTGGTTTGACCTTTAACTTCGATACGCTGGTGCTGACGAATACGTTTGATGCGCACCGCTTAACCCATTTTGCAGCAAAATACGGCAAGCAAGACGAGATGTCGGAAAGACTTTTCCGTGCATATTTTACCGATTCCAAGCATTTGGGAGAGCGCGATACACTTGCTGATCTGGCTGACGAGGTTGGACTGGATCGTCAAGAGGCACTTGCTGTGCTGGAAAGCGATGCTCATGCGCAGGACGTTCGTGGCGATGAGGAGGAGGCTTCGCGAATAGGCGTGCGTGGCGTGCCATTCTTCGTCATTAATCGCAAATACGCGATATCGGGTGCTCAGCCGAATGAAGTGTTCCTGAATGCAATTAAGCAGGCTTGGGATGAAGCGTATCCGGCTCTGACCGTCATCAATGATTTGCCGAATGATGCGGATGGCGCAGCTTGCTCGGATGGCACTTGTGCGCCCTCGGCGGCTCAGGATGCAAATCCAGACAAGGCGTAATTTTATATATAGCGGAGTTTATAAATAGAAGCGGATTTCAGTGAAGGCTGGGGTGGCGGGCAATTGACGCTGTTTCAGCTTTTTTTGAAATATAAAAAACGGTAGGTATCACCTTGCAGGGATGAAAAATATAATTTGTCCGAGGGTTGTCCTCTGGCCTTTATGATGAGAAAATGAGGAAAAAGAGCATCAGGAGGCTGTGCGCGTTGAAAAGAAAGTCCCGTAAAAAGAAGTTTAAAGTGAAAAATGCCCTTATTTCCTTGCTTATTATGCTGGCCTTGGCCGGAGCGTCGTATATGGGCTGGCTCGATGAGCTGGCGAAAGATTGGAACACGGCAGAAGGAACAGATTACACGTTATATTTTCCGACGGATCGATACCCGGAGACAGGCAAGCATATCAAAGATGCGATTGCAGCGGGGAAATCCCCCATTTGTACGATTGATCGGGAAGGCGCGGATCAGAATCGGAAGAAATCTTTGCAGGGAGTCAAAGTGAAAAAAGGCTTTGATCGCGATGAATGGCCAATGGCTATGTGCGCAGAAGGCGGGAGCGGAGCGCATATTGCTTATATTGACCCATCGGATAATCGCGGGGCAGGGTCATGGGTTAGCAACCAGCTGGAGAAACATCCGAATGGATCGAGAATTGCTTTTGTCATCAAATAAGAAAGCACTTTATTGTAGGTTAAAGTCTAATTGTCTGCGTTGCTGCAGAGGATTGGGCTTTTTTTATATTCAGGGGCTGGGTGAATACCGTGTTGCATATTGGGTTCAAACATAGACTGGTGTAATGATGATAAATGTCTATTTTTTTATATTTTTGAATAGGAAGCAAGCAAATTACCAGGTAAAGAGGGATGAAGATGAACAGGGGACGGAAATCGCAAGAGCTGAACAAATGGATCAAGCAGCTCCAACACGTAAAAGGTTTAATACGTCAAAATCGTGTTAAACGAGCGAGTGCACATATTCGACATGTCATTTCGGCATGCAGGCGCACAGTGAGTAAAAAGCGTTAATGTTAAAAAATAATGGGAGATGAGCAGGTTGGCGAAAAGAAGAGCAAGTTGTTTGCGTAAATTAAATCTCGCCATTCTTGAATTGAAATTAGCGCGGAAGCTGGCGGGTAGAAATAATATTGTCCGGGCGGAACGCGAAGTGATCGATTCGATTTTGCTGCTGACAGAGGCACTGAAATGTCTCGATGAGCACCATAATAGGAAACCTCGGCATAGCCATATTCACTGGTCAACACATGCAAGACGGGGGAAACGCGGCCCGAGGGGCGCTAGGGGGCCAAGGGGAGTTAGAGGTTTTAGCGGTTCAGCTGGAACGGATGAGTCAACTGGAGCAACGGGTCCGGCAGGAGCACCGGGAGCAGCAGGAACTCCTGGTGCAGTAGGGCAGCCTGGAGCGATGGGACCAGCGGGATCGCCTGGCGTGCAAGGAGCTGCGGGAGCCATTGGGCCAGCCGGGGCAAATGGCGCTGCGGGAGCTACAGGAGCGACTGGTGTAACTGGAGGAACAGGGGCCGGATTGGGAGGAATAGTGGCCTTTAATCCGCTAGTTGCTGCAGCATATCCAGTAAATCAGGTCGTTACATTCAATGGGAGCACATATATTGTGAATACGGCGCCGCCTAGCGGGGTACCAGGGAGCTCTGCAGACTATACACTGCTTGCCGGTGCAGGAGCCGTTGGTGCAGCTGGAGCAAACGGGGCTGCTGGTTCCGTCGGAGCGACGGGAGCGACTGGCGCAACGGGGGTGGGACTGGATGGGATGGTGGCTTTTGATCCGCTGGTCGCTCCAACATATCCAGTAAATCAGACAGTTACATTCAATGGGAGCATGTATGTCGTTAATACGGCACCTCCAAGCGGAGTACCAGGAAACTCGGCAGATTATTGGATGCTTGCCGGTGCAGGTGCTACTGGTACGACAGGTGCTACGGGGGCTACGGGGGCAGGAGTGACCGGAGCGCCTGGTTCTACAGGGGCAACTGGGGTTACAGGGGCAGGGGTTACAGGCTCGACCGGAGTAACCGGGGCAACGGGCATTACCGGAGAGACAGGAGCCTCAGGCTCGACTGGGGCGACTGGTGTAACCGGGCTTACAGGTGTAACGGGCTTGACCGGAGTCACTGGAGCAACAGGTGCGACAGGAGTCACCGGAGAGACGGGAGTAACAGGTATAACCGGGGAGACCGGAGTCACCGGAGTCACCGGAGCGACTGGAGTCACTGGAGTCACTGGAGTAACAGGTGTGACTGGATCGACCGGATCGACAGGTGCAACCGGTGTCACAGGAGTCACCGGAGAGACGGGAGTAACAGGTATAACCGGGGCGACTGGAGTCACTGGAGTCACTGGAGTAACAGGTGTGACTGGAACGACTGGAGTCACAGGTGTAACAGGTGTGACCGGAGAGACGGGAGTAACAGGTATAACTGGGGCAACTGGAGTCACAGGTGCAACAGGTGTGACTGGATCGACAGGAGCAACCGGAGAGACGGGAATAACAGGTATAACCGGGGCGACCGGAGTCACTGGCGCCACAGGAGTGACTGGAACGACCGGATCAACAGGAGTGACCGGAGAGACGGGAGTAACAGGTATAACCGGAGCGACTGGAGTCACTGGCGCCACAGGAGTGACTGGAACGACCGGATTGACAGGTGCAACCGGAGTAACAGGAGTAACAGGAGTAACAGGAGTAACAGGTATAACCGGGGCGACTGGAGTCACAGGAGCAACAGGAGTGACTGGAACGACCGGTTCGACAGGAGCGACCGGAGTCACCGGAGAGACGGGAGTATCAGGTATAACCGGGGCGACTGGAGTCACTGGCGCAACAGGAGTGACCGGAACGACCGGATCGACAGGTGCAACCGGAGCAACGGGAATAACGGGAATAACGGGAATAACAGGAGCCACAGGCATTACTGGCGTAACAGGTGTAACCGGAGCTACTGGAGCAACAGGAGCAACAGGAGCGACTGGCATTACCGGCACTACGGGTGTTAGTACGACAGCTGTTTCTTCTTTTGCAGCTAATACGACGGGAGGCATTATTGCGGTTGTGCTTGGAGGTACGAATGTACCGCTCCCAAGCTCTCAAAATATCGCCGCAGGCATAACGGTCAATGGGGCTAACGATACGTTCACAGTCGCTGCAGCCGGCAGATATTATATTACGTACCAAATCAATTTGACAGAGGCGTTACTGGTCGGCTCGCGTTTATTAATTAACGGCGCAGCAAGTACGCCCTCAACGTTGGAGCCGGTATTGAGCTTATCTGCTTTCAATAACGATATCATTATTGGGTTGACCGAAGGTTCGACCGTAACCCTTCAATTATTTGGACTTTTGGGTGCGGCAACATTGCTTGGAGGCAGCGCTGGGGCGGCACTGACCATTATCCAATTAAGCTAATGCGCCAGTTGGGCACCAAGGCAAGTGTGAATGAATAGGATGGGTCAATAGAATCAACTCGCAGGAGTGTGGTTTCATTGATCGCGATCAGTCTTTGCATGATAGTCAAAAATGAAGAAAAAACATTGGCGCGCTGTCTCTCCTCTATCGCCCCCGCTGTAGATGAAATTATTATTGTCGACACAGGCTCGACCGATGCTACAAGGGAAATCGCCGCCGATTTCAACGCTCGCGTCGATTCTTTTGCCTGGGTGGACGACTTCGCCGCCGCCCGTAATTTTGCATTCTCGCTTGCATCGAAGCCTTATATAATGTGGCTGGATGCGGACGATGTACTGGAGGTATCGGAGCTGCACAAGCTGAAGGCGCTCAAACACCAGCTCGGCGATACGGTGGACTCTGTCTCTATGGATTATCACCTGTCATTTGACGAGTTCGGCAACGTAGTTAACAAGCTGCGGCGCAATCGCATCGTTAAGCGTGAGCGGGGCTTTCAGTGGATTGGCGCGGTACATGAATACTTGGAGGTTTACGGAAACATCGTTCATTGTGATGTGGCCGTTACACATAAAAGCCTCGGGCATGACAGCGACCGCAATTTGACCATGTATGAAAATCGGCTCCGCAGAGGAGAGATTTTCACCCCGCGCGACTTGTTTTATTACGCCAACGAGCTGAAAGACAATGGCCGGTACGATTCGGCCATTCGTTATTATGACAAGTTTCTGGCTACCGGAAAAGGCTGGATCGAGGATAATATTCTCGCTTGCGGACGGCTTGCGGACTGCTACCACGAGCTGAACGAGCCTCGCAACATGATGGATTCCGTGCTGCGATCCTTCTATTACGACAAGCCTCGAGCAGAATTTTGCTGCCGCCTTGGGTATTATTTTTTGCAGCGAGATGAGCTTCAGATGGCCGTTTATTGGTATAAGCAGGCGCTCCACGCGGAGAACACGGACACAACAGGCTGGGGCTTTGCGAATATAGCCTGCTCTACCTGGCTGCCGCAGCTTCAGCTATGTGTCTGCTACGACCGTCTGGGTGACTATGAAGCAGCCCATTTGCATAATGAGCAGGCGGCCAGCTATCGGCCCGAGGATGAGCGAATGATAGCGAACCGGGAATATTTAAGCCAGCGGTTAAGCAAGAGGGATGAGGGAGGGGTCGTGCTTGTCTGAGAAAAAAAAGCGTGTGCTCATTGCCAGTCCCGTTCAGCAGCAGCCGACGATTCTGGCTTTGTTTCTCGCTTCGCTGAAACGTCTCCATGCAGACCAGTTGGAGCTAAGCTACTTCTTCATTGACGATAATACGGATGTTACGAGCAGCCTGCTGCTGGAGCAGTTTGCTGTCGCTCGCGAGGGTGTAACCATTATCCGTTCAGATTCCTCCGATAGCCCTGACGTGTATGTACGCACCGATACGACGCATTGCTGGAGTGAACAGCTCATTTGGAAGGTTGCCTATTTTAAGAATCGAATCATTGAGCATGCACTAGAACGTCAGTTTGACTACGTATTTCTACTTGACTCCGACCTGCTGCTGCATGCCAGAACGCTGGAGCAGCTAGTATCGGACGATAAGGATATTGTTTCGGAAATTTTTTGGACCCGCTGGCAGCCGGATGCGCGCCCTCAGCCGCAAGTATGGCTGCATGACGAATACGGACAGTGGGAGCGAGGCCGAGGCGAGAAGCTGAGCGATGAAGAAATTGCGGTGCGCTTGGAGCAGTTTTACGCCAAAATAAGCGAGCCAGGCGTGTATGAGGTAGGCGGTCTTGGCGCATGTACGCTGCTGAGCCGACGTGCGCTGGAAGCAGGTGTGCATTTTGGCCCCATCAGCAATTTAACCTTCTGGGGGGAAGACCGGCATTTCTGCATCAGGGCGGCTGCGCTTGGCTTGCGGTTGTTTGTGGATACCCACTATCCCGCCTATCATATTTACCGCAGTGCGGATTTGGCTGGGGCGGAGCGGTTTCTACAGAAAGAAGTGGAAGTCCAGCCTAAGGTTAGAGGACGGCTTACGCTGTCGATGGTCGTAAGGAATGAGAGCAGCCGCTATTTGCGCCAGGCGCTGGAGCAGCATCGCCAGTATATTGATGACGCGGTCATTATTGACGATGGCAGTACGGATGACACAGCCGATGTGTGCCTACAGGCGCTGGAAGGCATTCCGGTTAAGCTGATCCGCAACGCGTTTTCGCGCTTCAGCAATGAGGTTATGCTTCGGCAGCAGCAGTGGGAGGAGACGTTGGCTGTAAATCCGGAGTGGATTCTGAATCTCGATGCGGATGAATGGTTTGAACAAAGCTTCGTTCAGGAGCTCGACACCCTGCTGCAAAACCGTGCTACGAATGTATTTTGCTTCCGGTTATACGATTTCTGGAGCATTCATTCCTATAGATCGGATGCGATTTGGCGGGCACATGAAAGCTATCGCCCTTTTTTGCTCCGCTATGATCCAACATTTGATTATAAGTGGAAAAATACACCGCAGCATTGCGGGCGTTTTCCCGTTAATATTTTGGAGCTGCCTCATCAGCTGTCGGATATTCGCCTTAAGCATTATGGCTGGGCGAAAGACGAGCACCGCCGGGAGAAGCTGCATCGCTACCAGATGCTTGACCCCGACGCCAAGTATGGCTGGAAGGAGCAATACCTGTCCATATTAGATGTCAATCCACAGCTCGTGGAGTGGCAGGAATAGCTGGCATAAGCATGTAAAAAAAGCATCCCCACTCATCACGAATGATGAGTGGGGATGCTCTTAATCTTTTTAGCGGATGTACGATTACAAAGGGCTTAACGCAAAATTCGGCCAATAATGCCGCCGAGCCCGCCTTCATTATTGTTGTTATTGCCTGGATTTCCGCCCATATTGCCAGCGTTTCCAGCATTGCCGCCATTGCCGCCGTTGCCGCCAAAGGTGTTCTGGAAGGCGCTGCCTTGCTCTTGCGGCTGGTAGCGGTTGTCATCAATGCCGAATTTCACGCCGCTTTGACGCTCGAAAGGCTGAATAATAACGACTTGCCCAGGCTCATTGAACTCATACATATACGATTCACCGGAGGTTTGTCCGATAAAAGTTTTCCAGTTCACGTCGAGCTTCACTTTAGGTGAAGGGCCTGTCCATGCAACGATTGCATCGGGATCGACGCGGCATGGAGCTTGCAGAACGAGCGGGTTGCCGTTCGTCTTCACTGCGACTTGGGCGCCTTGGCCGTTGTAGGAGAGCTTGGAGGTGAAAAGTCCACGCTGGGAAATGACTCCAGAGCCGATGACCGTAACACCGTAGTGGCAAGTTTCTGTAAATGCCAGCAGGTCTTCACTTTCGACGCTGACGTGCTGCCAAGGGCCGCCTTGCTCCAGATTAATAATTGTCACATGCGTGTTCTGGTCGGCAAGATATACGGAGCCTTGCCCTTCGACCTCCATAATTTCAAGGTTTTCGCCTGTAATACGGCGCATACCGTGGTTCAATACTTGTCCAACAATGTTGCCGGAGTTTGTGCCAAGCAAGCGCTTGGAATATTTAAATTTGCCGTTGTAAGCCTGATCAGCGACCATAGAGCCCTTTTTAGCAAAAAACTTGCCTTGGCCTTCTGCTTTCAGAAACAGCTCGCGTTCCACTTGAAATTGAAATGGCATATGAGTTGACCTCCAGTTAGATGTGTAGTGAATTACATAGCGCCGTAATGCGCGCAAATGCCAGCCAGATCAAGCGTAAGGCCTGTGCCTACCGCATTGAATTTCCATTCGTTGTTGTGGCGGTATACTTCTCCCGCTAGCAAGGAAATGGAAGTGGAGTAATCCTCGGACAGGTCAAAGCGGCAAATTTCAGCTCCGTTCGCCTGGTTGACGATCCGAATGTAGGCGTTGCCGATTTGGCCGAAGTTTTGATTTTTGCGAACAGCGTCATCAATCGTCACGGTAAATACAATTTTCTGAATGTCAGGAGACACGCGGGAAAGCTGGATTTCTGCGGATTCATCGTCGCCGTTTCCTTGTCCAGTCCGGTTGTCGCCGTTATAGCGAACCGAGCCATCCGGGCTGTTTAAATTGTTATAAAAGATAATATGACCGTTGGATGGAAGCTTGTCCATTTGGTTCAAAAGGAAGATTTCAACATCTAGGTCGTAGCTCTGACCTTGCAAGCGATTTGTATCCCAACCGAGTCCAACCTTTAAGTGATCGAGTCCGGGGTTATTTTTCGTTAAATCGAGCTTTTGTCCTTTGGACAATACGAGTCCGCCGCCGAAGCCGCCAGCTTGAGGAGCAGGGGCTGCGCCAAACGAGCCTGCATTTCCAGCGTTCTGGAATCCACCCTGTTGAGCGCCGCCCTGGATGCCACCTTGTTGAATGCCGCCCTGCTGGATGCCGCCTTGCTGGATGCCGCCTTGCTGAATACCGCCCTGTTGAATGCCACCCTGCTGTATACCACCTTGGATACCGCCCTGAATGCCGCCTTGTCCACCAAAAATGTTTCCACCGTTTGAATTCGATCCAATACCCATTTGTATTGCCTCCTCAAATATAAAATAAGAGAACCATCTGCCTCGACAGTTGATCACCTTGAAGCGCTTAACAGGCCAGAATGGTGAAATTTGTCGATTTTGTGTAAGGATATGAAACTATTTGTAGTATAGCAGATTGTCATTGTAGTTGTTAATGGTTTTACAGTCCCTGCTGCAGCAGGGATGTCTGATTAGATACGGCGAAGCGGTAGCTTGGTTGCATTTTTTGAAATATAGGAAAGGATATGATTTTTCCATCCTCCCTCTATATTTCTCGGAATGAAACGCGCTGTGCCGCCAGAGGACGGCGGAAGCCGTTTACGCTTAGAGCAAAGAAACATAACAAAATAGATGACAAAAGAGAACTATAAAAACAAATTGAATCTCCTATTTTTTTCAAGTAATTCCTCTATAATGATGTGAAGCGCTTTCAAATCTATATATCATATAGGAGGACCGTATGAATAAAAAACGCAAATGGATCGCGGCCGCTATGGCCCCAGCTATCGTTGTTTCAATGTTTTCTTCTGCTGCTTTCGCTCAATCAGGGGCGGAAACTAAGGCGTTTGCTTCCGATATTCAGGGGCATTGGGCGAAAGCTGCGATAGAGAAATGGCGTGCACACGGAATTGTGAGCGGTTACTCAGACGGAGCTTTCCATCCCGATGGCAGCATGACCCGGGCGGAATTTGTCGCGGTTATTAATCGAGTATTTGGTTTATCGTCTTTGTCTGCTTCAGCCTTCAGCGATGTGCCGGAGACGGCATGGTATGCGGGCGAGCTTAGCAAAGCGAGGGCTGCGGGATATTATGACGGGTTTCCGGGTAACGAGGCAAGAGCGGAGCAGCCTATAACGAGGCAGGATGCGGTGACGCTGCTGGCGCGTGTTTTCGAGCTGAAAGCGGCGGAGAATGCGGCTTACGCGGGCTCCTTCAAGGATAGCAGCCAAATTTCCAGCTATGCGAAAAATGCAATCGACGCGCTGCAAGGTGCTGTCAGCGGCTACGAAAATGGCGCTTTCCAGCCCTCGGGTAAAATCTCTCGTGCCGAGGTCATAACCTTGGTAGACAAGCTAGTGGCCGAGCTGTATGCCAAGGCCGGCGATTATACAGCGGCGCAAGCGATTTCGGGCCATGCGATCATTAATCATGCTGGCATTACACTCAAAGATGCCCAAATTGCCGGCAACCTTTATTTGACCGCTGGTATTAAAGACGGCGAGGCAGCGGTCGAGCATGCCATTGTGAAAGGGACGACGTTTATTGCGGGCGGCGGCGAGCATACGGTTAGCTTTCACGATTCTACGCTGGCAGGCTTGGAAATTAACCGCAAGGATGGCAAGGTCCATGTTGAGGCAGACGGTGAAACCAAGATCGACAGCATCGTGGCTAACAGCAAGGCCATACTGGAGCTGGGCGACGACGCGGAGGCAGACAGCATCGTGCTGAATCAGCCTACGGAGCTGATCACCGGCCCGGGCACAACGATTGGGCAGCTAACGGTGCAAGCCGATTCTGTCACTTTTAATGGAAAACCGGTAGCTAAAGGCAGCTATACATTGAAAAATGGTACGCTGACGCCAGTTGGCACAATCACAACGCCGGGAACGGGCATATCCTCAGGCGGCAAGGGCAGCAGCGGAGGCAGCAACAATGGCGGTGGAAACAGCGGAAATACGGAGCAGACGGTCAATTTTGTCGATCAGCATGCAACGGCTGAGACCAAATCATTGTTCGCCTATTTGAATGGCGTGCGCGGCCATGAAATTTTGTTCGGCCACCAGCATGCAACGGACGAAGGCGTGACGTTGACCAGTGCGGATGGCTCGCAATCCGAGGTGAAAAATTCAGTCGGCGATTATCCTGCCGTGTTCGGCTGGGATACGCTTAGCCTGGAAGGCAAAGAGAAGCCGGGCGTGCCGAACAATGTCGAGCAGAGCCGAATTAATCTCACTGCTGCGGTCAAAAACGCCCACGAGCTCGGCGGTATTGTGGCGCTCAGCACCCATTTTCCAAACTTTGTGACCGGCGGCAGCTTTAATGATACGTCAGGCAATGTAGTTGCTCATATTTTGCCGGGCGGCGACAAGCATGCGGAATTTAATGCCTTTTTGGATACGATAGCGAACTTCGCGAGCAATGTGAAGGATGATGAAGGCAAGCTCATCCCAATCCTGTTCCGTCCTTTCCATGAGCAAAACGGCGGCTGGTTCTGGTGGGGCGCGAAAACGACGACCACAAGCGAATACAAGGAGATTTTCCGCTATACGGTTGAATATCTGCGCGATAAGAAGGACGTTCGCAACTTCCTGTATGTTTTCTCGCCAAATGGCTCGTTCGGCGGTGCAGAAAGCACGTATTTGACGACGTACCCGGGCGACGATTATGTCGATATATTGGGAATGGACCAATACGATAACAAGGAAAATGCGGGTTCGCAAGGCTTTTTTGACGGACTGGTAAACGATCTTGGCATGATTTCAAGGATGGCAGACAGCAAGGGGAAAATTGCGACATTCTCCGAATTTGGCTACAGCCCGGAGGGGATGAAGACAACCGGGAACAATAATACGACCTGGTTCACCGAATTGCTGAATGCGATTAAGTCCGATGAGGACGCTTCGCGCATTGCCTATATGCAGACATGGGCGAATTTCGGCCTCGGCAACAATTTGTATGTTCCTTATAAAAATGCGCCAAACGGGCTCGGCGATCATGAGCTTTTGCCCGATTTTATAAACTTTTATAATGATTCCTTTACGACATTCCGCAATGAGGTGCAGGGCGTATACGGCCATACGGTTTTGACAGCACCGGAGCAGCCGTTCCTGCATATTGCGACGCCAACGGATAACAGCATTGTGGGCAGCTCCGTCACGATTCGCGCGCGGGGGCTGGAAATCTCACCGACGAAGGTCGTCTATACGGTGCAGGGGTCGGATACGGAATATCCAATGGCGCTCGATAGCGACGGATTTTTTTATACGGCGGATTGGTCTCCAGCAGCAGGCTTAAATGGCAAGACGGCGGCGCTGAACGTCAAAGTCTATGTTGGCAATCAGGTCGTGCTGACGCAAACGGCGACGGTATCGGTGCAGGCAAGCGAGATTTTAATGAAAACCTACAGCTTTGACCAAGATACAGAAGGCGTAGTCAAAAATGGCGATCCGGGCACGTACCCGGAAACGATGGCGCTGACCATTCAGCATGATGCTTTTGACGGCAACGGCGTATTGAAGCTGGGTGCCCAGCAGGCGGCGGCAGCCGATACATGGCAGGAATTCAAGCTGGCGCTTCCGGCGCTTGACGGGGGAAATGCACTGGCGGATGTGAAGCGCATCAAGCTGGATGCGTGGATTCCGCTAAGCGCGGGAGATGCGAATGCGACAATTAGCAGCATTGCGATGCTTGCCCCGGACTGGGACACGAAATATGGGATGACGATGACCAAAATTAAGCTGTCCGAGCTCCCGCAAGTAACGGTGGGCGGCACGGTGTATGCGAAATATTCGCCGGTCATCGATTTGAATGATGTAGAGAAATCCGCAGCGGCGACGGGGCTTGCTCTTTCTTTTGTCGGCAGCGGATTAGCAGGTGATTTTCCGATCTACGTCGATAATCTGAGCCTTTACAGCACATTCGCAGAAGCGGAGAAAGACCCGGCTGTAGTGGACAACTTCGAGACGTACCAAGGCAGCGATGCCGCTCTGGCAGCAAAGTTCATTCATGCGGGCGGTGATGCGACAGCGGTAGTGCTGGACGGCGTGCATAAAAGCTCTGGCCACTATGCGATGAAGCTGGACTACACGCTGGGCACTGCCGGCTATGCAGGCATTACGAAGGTGCTGGGAGGAGTAGACTGGTCCACGTTCAACAACCTGAAATTTTGGATGGTGCCGGATGGCAGCAATCAGAAGCTCGTTATTCAGCTGCGTGTGGATGGCGTCTCCTATGAAGCGTACCCATCGCTCGCGGGCACAGCGGGACAATGGGTCAGCCTGCACTTTAATGAGTTTACCGTTGCTCCGTGGGATACAGGAAATGCGGGCAAAAAAATCAACAAGGTCAGCTTGAAAAATGTAGAGGAGTTTTCCGTGTACGTGAATGCCATCAACGGAGCAACACTCAACAGCACGCTTTATTTTGACGACATTGAAGCGATCAACGATGGAACGGGCGGTGTGCCGAATGGAGGCTCCGGCCCGGGAAGCTCCCCGGCAGAATCGGGAACGCTGTATGGATTTGAGGCGGACACAGCAGGCTGGGCCGTAAGCTCGAATGAGGCGCAGGCCACAGATGCAGCAATTACAGCTGATGAGAAGACGGAGGGCGACCATTCGTTAACGTCCACCTTCTCGCTGGCAAGTCCAGCAGGCTTTGAGCTGACGAAGGTTGCGGCAGCCGATTTATCGGCAGCTACAGCACTCAGCGTCAAAGTGAAGCTGTCGCAGGGTACCGCCGATGCCCGTCTATATATTAAAACAGGCAGTACATGGGAGTGGCATGACAGCGGAACGGGCGTGGTCGTCGATTCCAGCGGATTTAAAACGCTGACGCTTCCGCTCTCCGGCCTGACGGGACTCGACAGCGTCCAAGCGATTGGCGTGAAAATCGAGCCGACAGCCGGACAGATCGGTACAGCAGCTGTCTATGTAGATGATGTTTATGTGGAAGGTAGCGGGGAGCCAGGAACGAGTGGGCTCACGTATGATTTTGAAAGCGGAGCAGAAGGCTGGGCTATTAATGCTGATGCTAGCAATGCCTATAATACGGCAAACGCCCGTGATATGGTCGTGTCGACCGATGCGGCGTCATCAGGAAACAGCTCGCTGAAGGCGGCTTTTGACCTGAACGGCGGCGAATTCCAGCTCAGACGGGTCGGTGCGCTGAACTTGGGCACAGCGGGCACGCTGTCTGCCAAGTTCAAAGTGGCGGTGGATGGGAATGGAGCGCCTGCGGGCGCTGTTTCCGTGAAGCTGTTCCTGCAAACGGGCGGCGGCTGGAGCTGGTTTGCACCGAATGAGACGGTTTCCTACAGCGGCGATGGATTCGTAACGGTAAGCTACGATTTGTCAGGCGTGGCGGACAAAAATAATGTCCAGGCGCTGGGCATTCAGGTGTTCACACCAGGCGGCTCGACAGGCACAGCAACGCTTTATTTGGATGAGATTAAGGCGCAGTAAATCGAGGGAACAGCAAAAAAGGGGCCCGAGAGGGCTCCCTTTTCATTTTCGGATTAGTATTCCTTTAATTCGAAAAATAAGATTTTATCAAAAATAACATAATCTGTGCGGGCTTTGAATGGAGCTGTATTCCAATTTTTTTTGAAGGTGTAACGTTCTTTACCTATGCCATTAGCCCGGGCATCATACCAGTCTATAAAAGCATAAGCTTCTACCTTGGTCAGCGCATATTCTTTCTCCATGCCGTTAATCATAATAATCGTTAAAACAGCATCTCCAACGATTGCCGGAGTCGCAGAAGCAATATTGGAGTTAGGACTTTGTCCCTCATTGTTAACAGCCTTAACGGTATAATAATAGGTTATACCCTGTTCAACCTGAGGATCTTCATAGGTACTTCCTGTTACACTATTAGAAATAATAGTGAATGGGCCTGAAGGGCTAGTGGACTTGCTGACGATATATGAAAGATCCTCGCTATTGGAGCTCCAATTGAGCGTGATGCCAATGCTTGATGCTGATGCAGTTAATTGTGGGGCCAAAGGTACCCCATAAACTTCGAATTGAGCAATGTTTACCCCTGTGGTTGTGGAAGTGCTTTGTATACTGACTGCAACAACATTTGATATGGAGTATGCAATTTTTTCTCCTGTACGTGTTATAGCTGGCAGTTCATTAACGACTCCACTTGCATTGACAAAAAACAATTTAACGCCAGCATTTGCGCTTACCTGATAAGCAGAAATCGTTCTAGGAGTATCGAATTTATAGAGTAGGATATCTTTTACATTTTCTGTAGGGGAGGCTTTACCCAACGCATAGAATGTTGCTTCGTCGTTGTCTGTAGCTAAATTCGTAGTTTCAGTACTTGTAAATCTATCTGCCCTATCCACTACAAGCAGAGGCTTCCCATTTAATAGGCCCGTGCTGTAGTCGTTTGCAGCAAATCCACTCGTTTGAAATACCAAAAACGCTACAAGCAAGCTTAATGCGATAAAGGCGTGTTTAGAAATCTTTCCAATCATACTCATTGTGTTGTCTCCTCTTCAGCTAGTAATTACAATGAAATAATATCATAAATATCGGCAAACAAACAGACTATTTAGAAAAATAAATATGAATTACAATTAATGGTTAAGCATTTTTGTCTTTTTTCAACTCCAAATATAATATTACATACAAATTATGATAAAAATATAAAGATTATAAACAGTAACTGACACAGCAAGTGTGTCGGCTATTAGACGTAATGAAGGATTTCTAATATTTGGTATGAAAAAGACACTAGGCCGCTTGCTCAGCGAAATTAGTGTCTCAGCTTTTCTAATAGTCTGGGTATTGCTCCAAGACCTTTAAAATTAATTCATTTGTACAGACTTATTTTTCACGAAACGAATCCAAATAGCTGTGAATGTCTGCTTGAGGCGTCTCAAGCAAGGTCGCCAGCATCGTTTGAATGGAGCGCAGCGATTCGACCTTTTCATCAATCTCAACTATTTTGCCCCGCACATACTCCTTTAAGGTTTCTGCGTCCATATCGCGGCCTAGCAGGTTCAGCACCTCCTGAATTTCCTTGAGGGAGTAGCCGAGCGACTTGGTGTCCTTGATGAATTTGATTTTGACCAAATAATCGTCCGAGTACAGACGGTAGCCACCTTGGCTGCGGCGGGGAGCCGGAAGGATGCCGCTTTCCTCGTAGTAGCGAATCGTTGCCATGCTAAGCCCGGTTTTTTTGGCAAGCTCGCCGCGTGTCATGCCTTCCATGCGTGTTTCCCTCCTTGATCCTGTCCATAGATTTATTGGGCAGCCGCTTTTTTCGTATAGTTAGGGTCAAAAATAACCTCGGGATAGTCCGGCGATGGCCCCGCCAGCAGCGGCTGTGATTCATTTTTCAAATATTGATTGAAAAAGGCGGTGACATAAGAGCGGGTAATATCTACCGTATGGACGGGGTCGACGCCCTTGGCGAACAGCTTAGGCGACAGCAGCGCGATGTCGGTAAAGCTCTGATGGATAAATGGCTCCACGGTCATATAATAGGTGTCATTGGTGCTTTTCGTCATGACCGAGTCCAAATCGGAAGGGAACTCCTCGAAATAGACATAGGATTTCTCCTTGATCGCCGGGTCAAGGCTTTTGGCTGTGTCGCCTGTCATCAAATACATAAATGGCTGCTTCAAGCCATTACGGGCTACATCGCCCCAGAACCCGCCCTCCAAGCTGATCCCCGCCTTGAAACGGCTATCCTGTGCCAGTGTTTCCGCTGTTGTCGCTCCCCCATAGGAGTGGCCGAAAATGCCGACGCGGCTCAGATCCAGCTTGCCTTCAAGCTTGTGATCGGGGTCTTCCTGATTCCATGCCGTAAGCGTATCGAGCACAAAGCTCGCATCGGCTGCACGAATGGCGACTTCTTTAATATTGTTGTCGTAAAGCTCCGCTACAGTTGGAAAAACGGGTTCAGCATCGTATAAAATTGAACGGCCATCTGGGAAATCAACCTTCGCTGATGTAAAAGGATGATCCATGCCTACGACGATGTAGCCATTGCTGACCAGCTCCTCAATTGCCGTCATGCTCTGAAAGCGGGTCGAGCGAATACCGGGTGAGAATAGGACAACCGGATAGCTCGCTTCAGCAGCGGATAGCTCGGCCCCTTCAACAACATGCGTCGGAATGTTCGTCACATGGCTGAAAAGTTGCTTCGGTATGCCGAATACGAGGCTGATCGCTTGCCCAATTTCCGAAGGGTAATGCTCAGTTGTAGCACCTTCGGTATTATTTTTATCTACCGGATACCATACATTGATCATCAGCTCGCGCTTGTCGCTTTGATCTTCACTATGCGTTTCGTCGCGGGATTCATCCGTTAGATGGCGTGCGATGGTACCAATGCCATAGCTGCTGCTAGGCTCAGGCATTGTGAAAACCGGCAGCAGTGTGCTTGCATATCCGGAAAATCCGCTAAGTGCGATGACGATAAGGGAGAGCAGGCTCTTTTTGATCAGAGACCTGGAACGGATATGATTATCGTAAGGCTTCAACAGTCGGCGGACTAGGACAATAATTAAAACGAAAGCTACAGCGTAGGCGGCAACCATTTGGATACGGAAATGATCGATTAAACCATGCAGCAGCACTGCCAGTACAACCGCGCCCAGCATCCCGGCATCGAGCCGCTTCGTTTTTCTTGCGAATAATAGGCCTCCCGCCGCCGCTAAAATAACCAGAATGACAATGACCTCTACTATTTTCATTATACAATACCTCCATTTATTTCTGTATTCTCCGTCCAGCAGGCCGGAAATCTTGTATAAACAGAGTATAAAGGTTGAAGTATACTGCAAGGTCAAGGTATTATTTTGGAGCATGTCGAGAGAAAAGGGGGACTAGCTGCGTTTTATTTTCAGGGGTTGCTGCTTTGGCGACAGCTTTGCAATGAAAACCGGATTTTTAATCAAAAAAGACGGTTTTTTTGCTATTATTTCACAAAAAAGAACGTTAGTATCAAGTTGAAAGCGCATTCAGTAAATGCGCAATAGCCATTAAACCTAGAAGCAAGGAGGGATGAAGGCCTCATAACGAACAGACAGCTTGGGATCGTACAGCAGGATGCGGTATTTTGTAAACGCTTACTTAAAATGAGGTTAAAAATGGATACGCAGTTTAACCGAAAGTCGAATCTTGTTGCGAAACGGACAAGCAAATCATTGGCGAAAATGGGGGGATTTTTTTATATGTTAAGTAGTAAAAAAAGGCTGATATTTCTGCTGCTTGCCGCAGCGGTTTTGTGGACCACTGTTTTGCAGGGTCTGCCGCTTGGCGTTCAGACGGCATACGCAAACGAAGCGGAGCAGCTGGTGAAGAAGTTCGACTTTGGCACAGCTTCAAGTCCTGTTAAGGAAGGCTTTATCGGCGTAAGCGAATCGCAGCTTTATACGGCTGAGGCTGGCTATGGGCTGAGCATCGCGCTGGCATCCCGTAACCGCTCTGGCGGCGATGAGCTGACGAATGATTTTGTCCTCGGCACCTCCTTTTCGTTTTATGCGGATTTGCCTAATGGCGAATATGATGTCACGGTTTATTCGGGCGATTTGCTGACCGGGACAAGCACGACTAAAACGAATATTGCCTTGGAAGGAGTCGCCGCTGGCACGCTGTCTACGCGTCAGGCGGTCGTTCATGGCACGTACCGGACAACGGTAAATGACGGGCAGCTTACTGTCGATATTTCGGCAACTACAGGCTACGCTTATTTGAACGGCATCGTCATTGAGCAGGTAGTAGCTGCTGCGCCCGAGGCGCCGAGCGGGCTTGCGGTGAGCCGTGTGACACCGCAGGATGTGACGCTTGCGTGGAGCCAGGCCGCAGATGCGGTTAAATATAAGCTCTATCGCACAGAGGGCACAGCCGCTCCCGTCCTCGCAGGCGAAACGGCAGCGACCTCCTATGTGGATACAACGGTTGTCGAAGGGAGCAGCTATAGCTACTTCGTTGCCTCCGTCAATGCTGCCGGGCTGGAGTCGGCCTTAAGTGCCCCTACCGCTGCGGTTACAATACCAGCGCTTGCGGTACCAGCCGCACCGAGCCATCTCAGCATCAGCGCCGTACAATCATCGGCAGTCGTGCTGGGCTGGACGGTTGTCGAGGGAGCGGAAGGCTACAAGGTGCTGCGTGCTGATACGGCAGCAGGTCCCTTTGTAGAAATTGGCCAATCGGCGGTGCTTGCCTATACAGATGCAGGCGTGGACACGTCTGTACCGCAATTTTACGCAGTGAAAGCTTTTAACGTGCGCGGGGAGTCGGAGGCCTCTGCTGTTGCAGAGAGCGCTGCCTATTTGCCGCCTACTACGCTGCCGGAAGGCGATACCATTCGCTTCGATTTCGGTTCGGGCGAGCTCGCTGATGGCTATGTCCGTGTAACCGCCGAGACTGCCTATACATCTATGCTGAAATACGGCTTTACCGACATTTCGAATATCGGTTCAGGCAAACGTGGAACAGCTGATCCGCTGCGTTCAGATTTTGTCATGCCTGCAAGTGGAACCTTTAACGTTGATCTTCCTAATGGCGATTACACCGTTTCGCTCATTGCAGGCGATGCGGCCGAAGCATCCGAAATCGCGATCAAGGCCGAGACCATGCAGAAGGTACAGTTGACCAGCAAAGCAACTGGCCAATATTTAGAGATGGACTTCCAACTGGCGCTTGTGGATGGGCAGCTCAATCTTGCATTTACCGGATCCGCGCCCAAGCTGAATGCTCTTGTCATCAAGAAGCAGCAGGAGCGTAAGGCCGGAGAGTGGCCGGCAGTATATCTTGCGGGGGATTCTACCGTTCAAACCTATGATCCCTACTGGGAACCACAGGCTGGTTGGGGTCAAATGCTGCCGCGCTTCTTCAGCAATGATGTTATTTTCAAAAATCATGCCATTGGCGGACGCAGCTCCAAATCCTTTATTGTTGAGGGCCGTCTTGATGAAGTGCTGCGGACGATTCGTCCGGGTGACTATTTCTTGGTACAATTCGGGCATAATGATGCGACTATCAGCATCCCCGAGCGCTATGCTTCGCCCGCTGACTACAAAAACTATTTGAAAACCTACATTAACGGCGCGAGACAGCGCGGTGCGACGCCGATTCTCGTAACACCGATGGGTCGCCGCGATTTCAATGCGGAAACAGGTATTTTTAATGTAAGCTTCCCGGAATATGTACAGGCCATGAAGGATGTGGCGACAGAGCTGAATGTAGAGCTGGTCGATCTGAGTGCGCTCAGCATTGCCTATTACAACTCGATTGGGCCGCAAGCTTCCTTGTCCGTGTTCCTCCATGCGGAGCCAGGCATTTATGGCGCTTTCCCGAATGGTTCTACGGACAATACACATTTCCAGGAATATGGGGCGATTCAAATCGCTCGCCTGCTGGCTGGCGGCATTGAACAGCTTCCGGTACCGCTGGCAGACTTTGTCCGCGAAATTGAGCAGCCTGATGCTGTGCCTGACGCACCAGCTAATTTGGCTGCGGGCAGCGTCAGCAATGCCGGTGCGGTGCTGAAGTGGAGCGCTTCGGACAACACCGATATTTATAAAATCTACCGCAAGCTGGCTTCCGAGCCGGAATCGGCCTACGCGATGATTGGCACAGCAACGGTGCCAACTCTAACAATTGGCGGAATGCTGGAGGGCCAATCTTATACGGTGCGGGTAACGGCAGTTAATGGCCGCGGCGAATCGCTGCCTTCCAGTGAAGTGTCCATAACGACTAAATCGGCACAATACCGTTTCGATTTTGGGCCGGTAGGAGCACCGGTTGCAGCAGGCTATACTGAAATTACGCGCGATGTGCTGTATACGCCCGAGCTCGGCTATGGGCTGACGAACAGCACAGGCATGATCGACCGCGACAGAGGTACGGGCACCGATGACCTGCGGCGCGATTTCGTTGCTTATTTCAATGCCAGCTATGAGTTTAAGGTCGATTTGCCGAACGGTTCCTATTCGGTAAAAACGTATACGGGAGACTGGATTGGCTCCACACGCACCAATGTGAATATCGAAGGTGCGGACTACGGCACGATTACTTCCGGGCGAGCTTCTATTGCAGAGCGGGTATTCAATCAAATTGCAGTGAAAGACGGCCAAATGAACCTCGTATTCAGCGGCCAAACGGCCCATTTGAATGGCTTGGAAATTACGCCGCTGCTGCTGGCGCCGACAAGCCTTGTCTTAACGGACCTTGAGCTGGAGAACGAGCCTGTAACGGCAACTCTTGCATGGAATGCAGTGGACGGTGCCGCGGCGTACCGTGTATACCGACAGGCTGCTGTAGCTGCAAGCGCCGAGCTTTTGACAGAGACCTCTGCACTTAGCTTTGCTGATACCACAGCCGATGTCGGTCTGGATTATATGTATACGGTGACAGCGGTTGAAGACACTGGATTTGAGTCTGTAGGCTCCAATGCGCTTGCCGTGTCGATGGTTGATCCGAATGTGCCGAAGGCGGCCATTCCGACAGGCTTGACGCTTGTGGAAACGAACAAAAACGATCTGACTTTTAACTGGGATGCCGTTGGTAATGCAAAAGTGTTCTATGTTTATCGCGCAGTGAAAGCGGATGGCGACTATACGCTGATTGGAAAATCGGCGGAAGCTGTCTATACCGACACCACGGTGCTGACGACGATTCCTTACTACTACAAGGTTGCATCTGTGAATGCGGGCGGTATTTCCGAGCTGTCTCAGAGTCTGGAGACGCCTGCGGTGACCGTATTGTACCGCGATATGGAAAACTTGGATCGTGCTCCGGTCGCAGTGAAGCAAGGCGAGGGCAATTACATCGGCTGGCGAATGCTGGGCCTTGATCCTTCGTCGATCGCATTCAATGTATATCGGGACGGGGTGCAGGTAAATGCCGAGCCAATTACAGGCAGTACGAATCTGCTTGACCCAGCGGGAACGGACAACTCCGTCTATCGGGTAACGACTCTGCTGAATGGCGCAGAAAAGCAGGCGACCGCAGATTTCGGTGTTTGGACGCAATCTTATTTGTCCATTCCGCTGCAAAAGCCTGCCGATGATTATACGAAGGACGGACAGCCATATACGTACAATGCGGGTGATGCCAGTGCCGGCGATCTTGACGGTGACGGCGAGCTGGAAATTGTATTGATGTGGACACCGTCCAACAGCAAGGATAACTCCCAGGCGGGTTACACAGGCATCGTCTACTTGGATGCCTACAAAATGGACGGCACACGGCTGTGGCGCATCAATATGGGGCCGAACATCCGCTCCGGCGCACATTATACGCAGTTTATGGTTTATGATCTCGACGGAGATGGACGCGCTGAGGTAACGATGAAAACAGCGGATGGAACGATTGACGGCCTCGGTCGTGTTATTGGGGATGCTAGTGCCGACCACCGCAATAGCAGCGGCTACGTGCTGCTGGGGCAAGAATTTTTGACCGTATTCAATGGGTTGAACGGCGGCGCGCTGGATACCGTTGCCTATGATCCGCCGCGCGGCGATGTCAGCGCCTGGGGCGATGCATACGGAAATCGGGTAGACCGTTTCCTTGCGGGCGTCGCTTATTTGGACGGTGAGCATCCGAGCGTTATTTTCAGCCGTGGTTATTATACAAGAACCGTTCTGGCTGCCTATAATTTCCGTGACGGAAAGCTGACGCAGCAATGGAAATTTGATTCGAATACAGAGGGTTATGGATCGTTTGCCGGTCAGGGCAACCACAACTTGTCAATTGGCGACGTGGACAACGATGGCAAGGATGAAATTACGTTTGGCGCAATGGCAATTGACGATGACGGCAAGCCGCTTTACAACACAGGGCTTGGTCATGGCGATGCTTTGCATTTTGGCGATCTGGACCCTACGCGTCCGGGGCTTGAAGTGTTTGGTGTACACGAGCATACGGATTCCAAATACGGTATGGAGATGCGTGATGCAGCGACGGGAGAAATCCTTTGGGGCGTCTTCACCGGCATAGATACCGGACGTGGACTGTCAGCGGATATTGATCCAAACCATATTGGGGAGGAAATGTGGTCTGCTACAATTACGAATGCACAGCATATTCCGATTACGGGACTATACAATGCACGCGGTGAGCTGATTACGACCAAAATCCCTTCCTCGACCAACTTCGGCGTATGGTGGGATGGCGATTTGCTGCGCGAGCTGCAGGATGACAATCGGATCGACAAGTGGGATTACACGAATGAAACAACGGTCAACCTGCTTACGGCGACGGGCGCTTCCTCAAACAACTCGACGAAGGCCAATCCGAGCTTGCAGGCCGATCTGTTCGGCGATTGGCGCGAGGAAGTGATGTGGCGTTCTACGGACAGCTCAGAGCTGCGCATTTATACGACGACCGATGTAACGGAGCACCGCATTAGAACGCTAATGCATGATCCGGTATACCGACTCGGTATTGCTTGGCAGAATGTAGCCTATAACCAGCCGCCGCACACTAGCTTCTATTTGGGAGCAGGCATGGAGGAGCCGCCAATGCCGCGCATTCAGTATGTGGGTGCGCCGCAGGAGGAGGAGGATACAACTCCGCCTGTTATGGCAGGCTTGCCGCCGCAGCAGATGACCGAGTCGGACAGTTGGACGGTGGCGGTAACAGCAGAGGACCCGGAATCGGGTGTTCGGAGCATGGCGCTTTCTTTTGACGGCAATCCAGTTGCAAACGGCGAGGTGCTGTCAATGGCTGGACTTGCCGGGACGCATACCTTTACAGCAACAGCGGTCAATGAGGCAGGGCTGCAAGCCACACAAACCGTGGTCATAACCGTGACGGGAGCAGAGAAGGCGACCGGCATCCCGGGTACGCCTGTGCTTTCCGACAATAACGGGCATGACAGTGGTCTGCTGGATGGCAGCTATAAAGTGACGATGAACCTGTGGTATGGGCAAAATGGAACGGCATATAAGCTGTACGAGAACGGCGAGCTAATTGAGACGAAAATATTGAGCGACAACTCGCCGTCTGCACAGTCCTCTTCATTCGACATAACAGGCAAAGCAAACGGTACGTATACGTACACCTGCGAGCTAATCAATTCCTTCGGTACGACAAGCTGCACCCCTCATACTGTAACGGTTAAGGACGCTTATCCAGGCCAGCCGGTGCTGTCCAATGACAACTGGGATGGGGACGGCAGCTACAAGGTATCAATGAACATGTGGTGGGGAACGAACGCCACGGAATACCGTTTGTATGAAAATGGTACGCTGCTGGATACGCAGACACTGGCGGCGAATACGCCTGGCGCGCAAAGCGCATCCACGACAATAACGGACCGCGCTGTAGGCACCTATGCTTACCGCGTCGAGCTATCCAACGATAGCGGCATCACGGAAAGCAGCCAGATGGAGGTTAACGTAACCAAATAGGAAGAGCAGCAGCAGCCTGCCTTGGGCGGATTAATCCGCGCCTGAGGCAGGCTATTGGCATTGAACAAGGCATACGATAGGATAGCCAGACCAGAAAGTGGGCTTTTTAAGTATGACGGAGATTAAAACGGCAGGAGTGCTTCATTTTTCATAGGAAGGTCTTTTCCCTGAGTTATCCGAGATTTATGGCAATGTACAAGCGGTGGCAGAAGCTAAGTCTGCTTGTTATTGGTGGATTTTTGTTCGTACTGACGTTATTGGCGGCGGCGGATTTTAATGTATCTACACAATCGAAGACATGGGAGTTGATTGAAAGCTTGTTCGAATAAGAACGTTTAGCAGAATGACCTGTGGCTATTAGACGATGGTGTGGGTGCGCTTGCCCTTATCGAAGCCACCAGTATATTATCACCGGGCTGCCTATATGGCAGCTTTTTTATTTATGTTGACGGCAACATATTTAAGTGTTATCTTGTTTTTAATCGAATATGTTGACGACCACGTAATTGAAAAAGCAATCAGTTCGGTAACTTATTTTCCCGCAAGCTTCTCTATATTCAGCAAGGCTCGTTCACATTATAGAAATGCAGGGCAGCCGCATCTTTAGAAGCTTAACTGTAAATTTTAATAAATAATGAGTGATAAGGGAGAGATAAGCATGTCAAATAAGTCAATGCAAGCCATTCTGGTCAATGAATATGGTGGTCCAAATGTTTTGAAGGTAGAAACGGTTGAACGCCCCCAACCGCAAACGGATGAAGTGCTCGTTCGCAACGTATATGCTACGATTATTCCGCTAGACTATAAAATCCGTAATGGTTGGCTCCAAGAGGTTTTTCCTGTAACCTTCCCCTACATTCCTGGATTTTACGCTTCCGGAGTAGTCGAAGAGGTAGGGCAAGGTGTAACGGATTATAAGCCCGGTGATCGTATTTTTGGCAGTATTAGAGGAGCCTACTCAGAATATGGCATTGCAAAAGCCCAGGAGCTGGTCAAGATGCCCGATATACTCACCTTTGAAGATGCAGCAACGATTAAAGCAGGAGCGGAAACAGCTTGGAAAGCGTTGTTCACTGAAGGTGAACTCCAGTCTGGCCAAACCGTTCTTATTCATGCAGCAGCAGGCGGCGTTGGACAGTTTGCCGTTCAGTTGGCCAAATGGAAGGGAGCGACCGTGATCGCTACGGCTTCAACCTCTAACGTGGACTTCGTCAAGTCTTTAGGGGCGGATCAGGTCATCGATTATACGATGACGGCTTTCGAAGACGTCGTCCAAGAAGTGGATCTGGTCGTCGATTCCATTGGAGGAGAGACCGAAAACCGATCATGGGCCCTTCTGAAGAAGGGGGGGATTCTCGTCTCTTTGACTCAGGCCCCATCGCAAGAGAACGCTCAAAAGCATGGCGTTGCAGCTAAATTTAACACCAAATTCCCAACACACGCGAATCTGCAGAACTTAACCGAATTAATTGCGGCCGGTACGATTAAAGCAGCAATCGATTCCATTTTCCCGCTAAATCAAGCGAATAAAGCACTGGAGAAAAGCGAAGCAAGACATGGACGCGGAAGAATTTTGCTGCACATAAACTCAATCTAACAACAGCATGTATGAAATAGAAGTTAGGATGATATTAAAACAAGAAAACAACACAAGTGCATTTCACACTTAGTGTTGTTTTCTTCATTTACATCAAGCTATTCTGGCTAATTGTGTTGTTCCACCCTCTGGTCAAGCCGGAGGGCAGGCTCAACCTTGAAACGCTCTTGGGACTAGGTGGCATCCTGCTGTTCCAGCCATCTCAAAATCACTTGGTTTGTTTCTTCCGGCTTTTCTTGCTGGATCCAATGACCGCAATCCAGATTGACCACTTCCACATTGGGTACGAAATTTGTTAATATTTCAGACTTCGAAACCGCATCCCGGTCACCATAGATCATGAGGGTCGGCTGTTGGATGATTGGGTTCACCTCCGCCAATAAGCGCCAGTTGCGGTCAAGGTTCCTGTACCAATTTATGCTGCCCGTGAACCCTGATGTTTCAAAGGCGGAGACGAAAACAGCCAGTTCGCTGTCGCTCATCAAGGGCTCACTCAGTGGTGTTTCTGCGTTGGCAAGATTGATCATCACCATGCCTGGCTCAGGTGCTCTGAGAGGCTCGTTCTTGCGGTACAGGTTGCGAAGAAACCGAAACGTATTCTTATCCAATACGGCGTCCGCGACACCTGGTTGTCGATTGAAGTGGACAAAATAGTAGTCGCCGCCGAGTATTTCCTCCAAGAACTCGATCCAGGGTTTTTCTCCGCGTTCCTGGTAGGGCAAGCTCAGATTTATCACCTTGTTCACGCGGTTTGGATGCAACAAGGTCAGTCCCCAAACGACCATTGCACCCCAATCATGACCGACAAAGGTGGCATCTTCGTATCCGTAGTGATCGAGAAGTGCGATGAGATCACCCGACAAGTGTTCAATGTCATAGTCTGTTACTTCTGTCGGACGGGATGAATTGCCGTAACCCCGCTGGTTTGGGACGATGACATGGTAGCCCGCTGCGGCAAGGGCGGCCATCTGATGGCGCCAAGAAAAGGCATGCTCTGGCCAGCCGTGACAGAGGACAATGGGTTGTCCGGCATTTTGTCGGCCTGCTTCAAAGACTTCGAGTTCCACACCGTTGACTGAAATAAGAGTGGGCTTGGGAAAATCGGTTGGATTAAACATTGCAATTCCTCCTTCTTGTGATACATGTAGTATAATGGACAAACGGTGACACGTTAGTGTCACCGTTCTGAAATCATGTAGAAAAAAAGAGGGCAATTATGGACAAAGTGGAGAGACTCATTTCAATTATCATGATATTGCTGAAAAAAGAGGTTGTTTCTACAAGGGAATTCACACAACTATTCAATGTTTCCAAAAGAACGATCCTTCGTGATATGGAAACATTGAGCTTATCGAACATCCCGATCTACTCTGTCAATGGGGTCAAAGGCGGCTACGGCATTATGGGTGAATACAAGGTTGATAAACGCCTTTTAAGCAGCTCCGATTTACAGAATATATTAACTGCGCTCGGCGGATTGGAACAAATCCTCCTTACTGAAGAAGTTGAAAGAACGATAAAAAAAATAGAGGCAATGGTTAGTCCATTGTCTCTGAATCGTTCCATTCAACTGTCGTTTTATAATTGGAAAGGTCGGTCCGAGATTCTTGAAACGTTAAAGACATGTCAAGATTCCATTTTAAAGAAAAGGCTGGTTTCGTTTGATTATACAGATAAAGATGGGGCTGTAACGAATAGAATGGTCGAGCCCTATGAGCTGCATTTTAGCGAATCGAGTTGGTACTTGAAAGGATTCTGTTTACATCGACAGGGATATCGAACATTCAAGTTATTCCGGATCGATCATATTACGATGGATGAACGCGTGTTTCATCCTAGAGACGATTGGTCAGAGCAAGGACACGAAGCAAGTTATCTACCGCAATTCGTAACGATTAAGGCATGGATATCGCCTAGCATAAAAGATCAAATCATCGAAAGGTATGGTCGAAGAAGTATTGAAGACCATAGTTCTGGATTTTTATTAGCAACCATTTATGTCCCTCAAAATCATATGGGATTTCAATTTATAGCAAGCTTCGGTACGCAGCTAAAAGTTGTAGAACCCAAAACCTATGTTGAAGACTTTCGAAATTATTTATATCAAATGCTGGAGAACTATTCCTGATAAAGGTTGCGTCTCGGCATAGGCAATATATCGACAAATAAATGTGTTAAACTACTAACTAAGAGAATTGCCTATCTATACTATAGAATGCTACACAACGGGATGTAGGCAGGCATTACGCCAAACATAGATTAGAAAGGAACCACCATGAATAGTTCCCTGAAGCAAATGATGAAATCATTATTAGTACGAGCGATTCCCGGTGGAATCATTACCATTCTTATATTTTATCTTGATTACTTCCAATTCGAACTTGTTGAAAAATTTCTACTGTTTGCGGCTTTCGTCATTGTACCTCTTGTGATTTTACTTTTGAACTATGACGAAAAGAATAAACATCAACGAATGATTTATGCTGCTATTAAATGGCTTCAATTTCCCGCGGCGTTACTTACCCTAGCCTCCGTAATGAGCAATAAGATGTGGGGGTTAGGAAGCACAGCAATACCAGGGATTCTCTCCCTTGGATGGCTGCTGTTCACACTGCTGCTTGGCATCTATGGCTTGACCACTATTGTGATTCATAAGGGGAAAACAGCGGAAATAGCGATTGGCGCGGGGCTTGTCTATTTTTTTATCGGGGGCATTTGGTTTACCCTATATCAATATCAATTTAACCTCTTCCAAGCTAATCCTGCAACGCACGCGTTAAGCTCCGTCCACTTTCATTTTTCATCTGCTATCGTTCCGATTTTTATTGGTGCTCTGGGACGGATCATGACGAAGAAAAGCTGGTATCCCTGGGTCGTTGCCATCGATATCATCGGACCCCTATTGATCGCTATTGGCATGATTTTCTCCAAGCCAATGGAGTACATTGGTGTCACTTTGTTCGCCTGTAATATTGTGGTTTACACCACTTATCTCCTTGCTTACTTGAGGAGAAACTCTTTACACAATAAGGCAGCCTTTTTTCTACGCCTTTCTTGCCTAGCCTTTTACACGGTTGTCGTCCTTTCCATTTTCTATCCGTTGCTGAAAAACATGTTTTCCTTAACCATACTCGATTTCATTCCCATTTACGGAGCTCTGCATGCGTTTGGTTTTGTTTTATGTGGACTGATTGGCTGGGTGTACATGGTAGACTCTACTAAGAAAAAACGTTTGCCTACGAGAATAGATGAGTGATCCGCTTTTGTGAATGATTACATACAAAACCAAACGGCCTCAGTCCCAATGTATTTAGGACGAAGGCCGCTTAACAATCTTTATTTTTTTACACTGTTTTCTCCGTTACCATCAATTATGATACGGTTCACCGGAGATAATCTTCAACTAAAATGGCGTTTTGTTTTTAATGGAATTTAGAGCCGTTCATTTGACAACACCTCTTAAAGCATCATCGGTAACCCATCGGGGTTTCCCAATGTCTACTCCAAGAGGTGCATTTCACTCAAGCAGATGGCTGCCCTGATCAGAATGAAGAAAGGCATCTGGATGTAATTTTAAGCGTCTCTGTCGTATCAACAATTCGATTGTGTCCGTTGCAAGAGGGAGGTGGAGGGTAGTGGATAAGTTATGAGCTAAGAGTTCACCTGTGGAGGCATCCAGAATGGTTGACAAATAAGCCATCTGGGAGTAGCCATACGGCAGGTACGTAATATCGGTTAGCAAGACGAGACCTGGAATACCCTTCTTGAAGCCTCTACGATGAAGTGCCTTTTTGATTAAAGCACCAGCCTCCAGGAGTTTAATCTTCGCTTCTTGCTTGGCAATCATCTTCCCCTAGGGATAAGGAGCGTTTTGAAGGACGTAGAGCAGCTACTTTACGCGAGTCCGCCAGTCCCGTAATTCCATCTTTCTCATAGGCTTTCTTCCATCGATCCGCACCTTGCTCGACTCGTTTCATTCCGAGCATCTCCACATCGAATCCGTTCGCCTCGAATATCTCTCTGGGGGACTGAACAGACAAATATTGATCAATGAACAGACGTTTAAATTCATCGGCATAGGTAATCGATTTTTCACTCACTCGCAAAACATACGGATTTGACGCAAGTCGTTCACGTTTGGTTTGATTGAAAAGCTTTTTGCTCATTTCGCTCGTCTCCACTGTTGTTTTCCGTATACAAAAAGGTACCCATGCACTAAACACTTTTTTTAAAGTGTCCAGTGTATGGGTACCAGATTAGTCTTCTAGTCCTTGTGTTGTATTTTTGTTCGTTTCTTTCCTAACTGCTCTTCAACCTCAGCCCAAACCAAATAAATAATACCTAAGATTAGTGCATATTTACTCCACCTTAAAGGCTCAGGACCAATATAGCTGAGCATATTGTGAAAGAGCTCCTCGTTCCAAGAAGCTATATTGGATCCAAATATTGCAGCGCTAATATAGCGCGTCCCATATAGGAATGCTGAGATGGACATTAAGGTGACGGCGGTTTTCCTTTTATTCACTGTTATCCTCCTGTTCTTTAATTGTGGTATTATCAAACAAAAGTGTGATCTATTTACTTTTTAAGTATATCTTTTATTACAAGTCAAAGCCAGCAGCTACATACCTAGTAACCATACATTGAATTTTAGTTGTAAATGAGAATAGACAAGTTTTGTACGGTTGGTAACAGCTATTAGTAGAGTTGGTGAAATCTTTTCTAAAAATGCCTATATCACATGATCATGTGATATAGGCATTTTTACCTGTTTAGCCTGGTGTTTATTCTAGAATTAGGACTACTGAATCCATACTACGAAATCCATGTCGTTACTAGTCGATCTCCACGAAGATCCTGAACCAACTTTTGTAGTCGAAAACAGACCTCTATCCCAAACTTCGAATCCTGTAATCTCAATTCTTGGGTAAGCATCTAAAATTAAGAATTTACCTTTTGCTACTGCTCTGTACTCTGATCCGCTGATGCTCACTGATTTTGCAGCACCGATGGTGTAACCTACACCGGCACCTACAATATCATTACCGACTGAAACGTCCGCGCTAAACTCGGAATATATGGAGTCAGTTGTATTAATTTCAACTTTCAAATTAGAGCATCCGCCATCAATACTGCATAATATTCTACCTCTCGCGATACGGTTTGGGGAAGTGCCAGTGCTGACCGTGGTCTTCTTTACGAAGAGTCCAAGACCAAAAGCTTTGCTTGATGTATCACTAGGCATATTATTATCTGGGTTGTTCTTATCACCGGTTACGGAAACACGTTTAATGCTTACCAATTGCGCATTTGGGCTAGGTTTTTCAAGACCTGCTTGTTGAATGTAAGATTCCGGGTCAAAAGGTATAATTTCTAAACTACCATCCACATTTTCAATGACCGTTGCTACATCCTCTAAATTTTGGGTGGGTGCTGGGACCAGCGGTGTATCTATGTCTGTGGCAAAAGCTGAGGCAGTGACAGAGAGTGATAACACAGCAATTAATATGGTTCGTAAAGCCAGTTTAAACAAATAAGAACCTCCTAATTTTTTATAAACTAAAATATCATATATATACCAATATATCAAATATTTATGTAAATTAGAAAATAGAAGTAGCCTTTAAGTGACCGAAACTAAGGGGAACCAGAACAAGATTTCTCCCTATTTGTGATAAGGGTCTCCTTTCCTCAAACGCTTCGTGACTGCCTTTGTGATATTTCCTCATCCACACCTCAATCCGATCCGTCCTTCTTCGGTATACAGACCGATAGCTTCTTCTTTCAATGACTTCGGATAGTGTTTAAACTTCTGTCCTTTTGTGATGGCATAAAAATGCACCCCGTAGAATTTCATCGAATAGACCAGAAATTTATTCGATGAAATTCTACGAGGTGCACTTTACTACATAGTATACGGATCATCTCTTAAGTTAGGCCTATGGCTACTTCCCATTTCCCCGCTCAGCCTATGTCTCCTAACACCAGCTTCTAATACCGACTCGCGGCCAACTTCGTGTACTCAGCGCGAAGAGCAGCAGCCTGCCCGCATTGAGCAGGTCATGCGAGAATGAAGCTTTAAGATTAAAAGAATAGATATCAGATAGGAACAGGTACGCTTCCCCTAATGGCTACAGCACCTCTTCGATACCTGCACGCATGCTCTCCATGGAAGACACGGGCTCGAAGCGCTTGACGACACGACCTTCAGCATCAATCAGGAATTTAGTAAAATTCCATTTGATCGCATTGCCATGCAGCCACTCTGGAGCCTTGTCGGCCACCATCAGCTTAAGCAGCTTTGCATTGATGTCATCTTCATCGAAGCCCTCAAAGGCAATGGCTTTGCGCAAATAATCGTACAACGGATGGGCGTCCTCCCCATTCACATCAATCTTGGAGAACATCGGGAATTTAACGCCATAGTTAATCTGGCAAAAAGCTTCTGCATCTTGGCTGCTGCCAGGCTCCTGCTCGGCAAACTGATTGCATGGAAAGCCCATGACCTGTAAGCCACGATCCCGGTATTCATCGAAAAGCTTCTGCATATCGTCAAATTGTGGTGTATATTTACACTTACTCGCCGTATTCACAATAAGCACAGGTCTGCCCTCATATTGGTACAGCGGAAAGCGCTCACCATTCGTTTTTGTTACATTAAAATCATAAATAGTCGCCATCGTAGTCCACTACTCCTCGCTCAGGGCGTTTTTCGACAAAGTATCCGCACTTGAATCCTGCAGGATTCATCCTATTATACCTGATTTCATTGAGTAGTGGACACCAGTTCGCGCAGCGACTCTATAGCGGTTGCAATAGGAATGATGGCACAGATATGAGCCGCCCCAAGAGGTGCATTTCAATTAGGTAGCTCGCTGCCTTCCATTTCCCCGCTCCGCCTATATCCCCTCACACCAGCTTCTTGCGCACATAGCCGGAGATGAGATCAATAGCGGTAATCATCACAACGATGCCGAGCAAAATAATGCCGACCCGCGGCCAACTGCGGGTACTCAGCGCAAAGATCAGCGGCGTTCCGATACCGCCAGCGCCAATAACGCCCAGTATCGTAGCCGAGCGGACGTTGATTTCAAAGCGATACAGCGTATAGTTCAGAAAGCCTGGCAGCACCTGAGGCAGCACAGCGAACCAAAGCTGCTGCATGCGCGTCGCCCCGGAAGCGAGCAGCGCCTCGGAAGGGCCGAAATCAATATTTTCGATATCGTCCGCAAACAGCTTACCGAGCATGCCAATCGAATGCAGCCCAAGGGCAAGAACGCCGGCGAACGAGCCTGGTCCAACGGCTTTAATGAACAAAATAGCCATAATAATTTCCGGAAACGTCCGAATAAAGCTGAGCATGATTTTGCCCGAGCCGGAAATCGGCCGATATTTGCTCATATTGCGAGCGGACCAGAAGGCGAACGGAATGCACAGCACAGCCGAGATCACCGTACCGAGGATCGAAATAGCCAGCGTATCCAGCAGCCCCCGCAGCAAGTCCTCGCCTTCAGGCAAGTATACATAATCCCAATCGGGAGAAAAAATGCCCGCCATAATCGACTTCATAATCTGGCCTGCCGTTTCTTTAAAGCCGGTAAACGGAACGCCAGAGAACGCCCAAATGTAAACGAGCGCTAGTGCAATAATAATCGGCCACCGAAGCGGATTTTTCCGCGGTTTTTGGATGAGATAATCCCCATTTTTCGTCGTCATAATAGTTTCTCCCGCAGCTTCGTGCTTGCAAAATCAATAAATAGAACAATGGCCAGCGTGAATAAAATAATGACAGCGGTTTTGTCATATTCGAGAAAGCCAAGGGTCGCTTCGTAGAACAAGCCGATGCCGCCAGCCCCAACAAGTCCGAGAATGGCTGCTGCCCGTACATTAATTTCAAAGGTGTACAGTACATACGACATAAAGGCAGCCGAAATTTGCGGAACTACGCCAAATACGATGCGTTGAATAGCGTTTGCGCCAACAGCCGTCATCGCCTCAAGCGGTCCTTGGTCTATCGTTTCCAGCGTTTCATAAGTCAGCTTGGCGATTAAACCGACCGAAAACACAGCGAGTGCGAGAATGCCCGGCACAGGCCCCAGTCCGAAAACCGCGACGAACAGGGCAGC
Organism: Paenibacillus sp. FSL H8-0537; assembly: GCF_038051995.1. Taxonomy (NCBI): domain Bacteria; kingdom Bacillati; phylum Bacillota; class Bacilli; order Caryophanales; family Paenibacillaceae; genus Paenibacillus; species Paenibacillus sp. FSL H8-0537. Next base: position 177,277 of record NZ_CP150290.1, read on the forward strand.
GAGCAGCAGATCGGGCAGCGTCCGCACCAAATTCAGCAGAAACCTTGCCGGATAATACACCCAGCGATGCGGCATTAAATTGCCCGCGCACAGCAGCGCCACGGGTATGGCAATAATAGCGCCAATCGTTGTGCCGACTAGTGCCATGCGAATCGTCTCCAGCATACCGTCCACAATATTATCAAAGTAGGTCCAGCGGGGAGGAAACATTTCGCGCAGCAGATCGAGCATATTCGGAAAGCCCTCAATCAGCTCCTTAAAGCTCACTTCTGTCTGCACGGCACTGCCCCAAAGCAGCAGCAAAATAAGCAGCGCAGTCAGCACATGCTTCGTGCGTGTTGGCGGCAGGGGACGGACAGTCTGCCTCGTGCCAGGCTCTAGCGGGTTTTTCATGCCGATACCTCTCCCAGCAGCTCGCCTTCAAGCAGCGGCCTGCCATAAATTTCGGCAAATCGCTCATCCGTGGCTTCAGCTACAGGACCGTCAAATACGACCTCGCCTGCACGCAGACCGACAATTCGCGTTGCATATTGCCTAGCTAAATCTACAAAATGAAGATTAACAATCGTCGTAATACCCAGCTCCTGATTAATTCGTTTCAAGTCATCCATAACTTGCTTCGTAGTCAGCGGATCTAGGGAAGCGACAGGCTCGTCCGCCAAAATGATTTTGGCTTCCTGTGCTAGCACGCGGGCAATTGCGACACGCTGCTGCTGTCCGCCAGAAAGCTGGTCGGCGCGGGAGTAAGCCTTTTCCAAAATATTTACCCGCTCCAGCGCTTCAAACGCCAAATTCACATCCTCCTTGGGGAAACGGCCGAATATGGTGCGGAGAGTGGAGTGGTAGCCGACGCGTCCCGCCAGCACATTGCGCAGCACGGTGGAACGCTTGACGAGATTAAAGCTTTGAAAAATCATGCCAATGTCGCGGCGAATCATCCGCAGCCCATGGCCTTCGGCACTCGTAATCGAGTTGCCGTTAATGAGGATATCGCCCTCGCTAATGTCATGCAGCCGATTAATCGAGCGCAGCAGCGTAGATTTGCCTGCACCGGATAATCCGACAACCGCAACAAACTCGCCTTGCTCGAAGGTAAGATTAATATTGTTCAGACCCTTGGTCTGATTGGGATACACTTTGGATACTTGACGAAGCTCAATCATGACGTCATTCCTTTCGATTCAAGTTCGATTCAAGTTCGACTCAAGTTTGGTTCGAGCATAGCGGGCAGTAATACAACAAGCCAGCACAGCGCACGCTTGCGCTGAACTGGCTTGTCCTGTCCTGTGCCGCAATGTGCAGGACGAAAAATCGTACTACTCGGTTTTTACTTTTTCATTGTATTGGCGAACGATATCGAACTTACTGTCATCGGATTTCACATAGCCTTCATGGGAATAAATTTCTTTAATGATGGCGTGTCCTTCTGTATCTTTGCCGATATCAATAAAAGCCTGTGTAATTTTAGCCGCCCAGTCTGCGTTAATGTCGGAACGGACAGAAATCGTATCGTTAGGAATCGCTTCTGTAAACGAAAGCACACGCGTATCTTCGAACACGGTAGGATAATCCTTCATGACGGTATTGCGGGCATCCTGGAAAATTGCCGCAGCATCGACATCGCCGTTGAGCACTGCGATAACGCCTTGGTCATGGCCTTTAACCGTTACAGGCTGTACATCGCTAAGCGGGTTCAGGCCCTTGTCCATCAGGAGCGCAGCCGGCCATACGAAACCAGCGGAGGACGTTACGTTCTGGTAGGCGATTTTTTTGCCTTTAAGCTCTTCAACCGATTGAATCGGCGAGTCTTTTTTTACAACAATCAAGGATTTGTAGAAGTCGACGAGCTGATCGGTAGGAGCGCCAGTCTCATCATTTACGCCAAAGCGCTGTGCCTGCAAAATGACTTCAGCTGCGCCTTTTTCTTTAGCCAGCACATAAGCAGTTGGAGGCAGGAAGCCTACGTCTACCTTTTTGGATGCCATGGCTTCAATAATCGTGTTGTAGTCGGTCGATACGCTAACCTTTACCGGAATGCCAAGCTTGTCTCCCAGAAGCTTCTCAAGCGGCTTTGCTTTTGCTTCAAGCGTGTCTGCATTTTGTGAAGGGACGAATTGGACAGTCAATGTTGTAGGCACATAGCCTGTGTCTGTGCTTGTTGTTGGTGCTGGCTCAGTTGAGGCAGCTGCGGATGGGCTTGAGCTTGGACTAGCGGATTCGCTGCCAGCCGAACCAGTTGTATTGTTCGTTCCACAAGCTCCAAGCAAGAGCGAAGTCAGTAACAGAGGCAACATAAAGGCATACATCTTTTTCAATCAAAAACCCTCCAAGAGATTGTATTTTTTGGCACTTGCTTACTATATTCAATCTATATTTGCGGAGTATCAACGATAAATGAATTATTTGTAAAATAACCTTCCGTACTGCCCAGTTGAAAATGATTTTGCTAAAATAGTTACATCGGCACAATCGATGCTGCAACGAGGGAGAGGCTTATTATGACGCAAACGAACAAGTACACTTGCGATATTATATTGACTAGTGATCTGCACGGAGCAATTCGTCCGATTCATTACCCGACCAATGCCTACAGCCATAACGGACTGGCTTTATTGGCAGCGCGAATCAAGCAGGAACGCGTTCGGGCACCTGAGCTGCTGCTGGTGGACAATGGGGATTTGCTGCAGGGCTCGCCGCTGGCTGCCTACGCTGCTGCCTTTCAAAACAGCTATGAGACGCATCCTTTTATAGAGATGCTGAATGAGCTTGGCTATGATGCTGCCGTGATGGGCAATCATGAGTTTAATTACGGTCTGGATATGCTGAATCGTGCTGTGGAGGCTTCAAAGTTTCCATGGCTGTCGGCCAATATCGTGGATGCACAAAGTGGAGAGCCCGCTTTTGGACCACCGTACATCATCAAGCAAATGGCTTCTGGCGTAAAAGTCGCCCTGCTGGGGGCAACCACCCACTACATTCCCAACTGGGAGCAGCCTCAGAATATGAAAGGGCTGCGTTTTCTAGATGCGTTAGAGACGATTCGGACATGGGTCCAGCACATACGCGACAAGGAGCAGCCGGATATCGTTATAGTCAGCTATCACGGTGGCTTCGAAAATGATCTTGCAACAGGTCAACCAGCCGAACCGCTGACGGGTGAAAATCAAGCCTATGCCATTTGCCGTGACGTGGAAGGCATAGATGTATTGCTGACCGGGCATCAGCACCGTTCGTTTGTGGAGGAGCTGCATGGCGTCACGATTGTGCAGACGGGCTATAATGGGTCATCTGCTGCCCATGTTGCGGTACAGTTGGAGCGGCAGGCCGAAGGACGCTGGGAAATGACGAGCAAGCGGGCTGAGCTGCTTTATCCAGAGGAGTCTGCCATGCCTGACGCCGCGGTCCTAGCGCTTACGGATGAGCTGGAGCAACGCACGCAAGCTTGGCTGGATCAGCCGATTGGCGAAATCATTGGCGATCTGTCTATTCAAAATGCCTCTAAGCTGAGGCTGGCTGCCCATCCGTTTCTTGCTTTTGTCCATCAGGTTCAGATGGAGGCAACGGGGGCGCAGCTTTCTAACGCTGCTTTGCTAAGCGAGGAGGCGCACGGCTTTGGGAGCAAGGTGACGATGCGGGATGTATTAGCGAATTTTATCTATCCGAACACGCTTACGGTACTGGAGCTAAGCGGGCAGGACATTCGGGCTGCGTTGGAGCAGGCCGCGTGTTATTTTTCACTGGACGATCAAGGGGAGATTATGGTTAATCCGTTATACATGGAGCCGAAGGTGCAGCATTATAACTATGACATGTGGGCGGGCATCGACTATGAGCTGGATATTTCGCGGCCAGAGGGAAGTAGGGTCGTCAAGCTTGATCGCGACGGTGCGCCGTTGCAGATGGATGCTCAGTATTCGGTTGTGATGAACAGCTATCGTGCGGCTGGCGGCGGCAATTATGCGATGTATGCAGGCAAGCCGGTCCTCTTTGCAGGTGATACGGATATGGCGATGCTCGCTGAAAATTATATTCGCAAGCATCAGCCGCTGGACGCGCCTCGCGCGGGGAATTGGAAGGTAAGTTGCTAAATCAAAAAGCTCTCGTGTTTCCATATAGGAAGCGCGAGAGCTTAATGTGTGAGCAAGAACTTAAAAGCAAGTGCCGCTGCCCGGTGCTATGAGCTTGCCGCCAGCTTAGGCAGAACTATTTTTCAACGTGAACGGTGATCATCTCGCTCGTCGTTACTCCGGCTGCATTCACAAGCTCGGCCCGATATTCGTAAGCACCAGGCAGTCGGTTAGTCAGCGCTGTTACGGCACTTTGAGCAGCAGGAGCAGCTGCCTTCAGAGACTGAGTGTCGATGAGCTCGTTATTTTCATACAAACGGTATTCCGTCGCGTTCGTTCCCCACCACATGTTCATTGTAATGCTGAATTGGCCATCACCGTCCCAGTTGTTTTGAGACAAGACAGGTTTGCCCGGAGACGCATCAGTGACACGTACCGTTAAGACCTCGCTGCGAGTGGTCCCCTTGGCATTGGTAAGCTCAGCGGTGTACGTGTACGTTCCATTGGCCTTGCCGCTTACATGGGTTTGTGCAAACTGGGCAGAGGGTGAGACATCAGGCAGCGTCTGGCTATCGACAAGCTCGCCATTTTCATACAGCTTGAAGCTCGTTCCATTGTCGCCCCACCACATATTCAGGGATATCGTATAATCGCCATCATGCAAGCCGGTATCATAACCGTTGTTGCTTGACAGCACCGGTTTCCCAGGAGCACCAACCGCCAGAGGCTGGCCGGTAATGCTGAAAGAAGCTTGATGGGATGCTTCATTACCAGCAAAATCTTTTACAGAGTAGGCAATCGTATGAGCGCCCAAGCCAAGCTCAGCGCCTGTTGTAGAATAAGGGCTGTTAACAGGCTTGCCGTCGAGCAGCAATTGTTCACTAGCAATACCAGACCAGGCATCCGAGCTGCTCAGCGCAAAAATAAGCGTATCCGTCTCGGAAGCATCAGCTATCGCGCCCCCAGACTGTGTCAAAATAACGTTTGGTGCAGATTTATCGAGCTTGACCGTCAACGTTTGAACGGCTTCTATATTGCCAGCTGCATCTGTTGAGTAGAAGGAAATGACAGAGCTTCCTTCCTCACTAATAAGGATTGGGGCTTCATAGACTTGTATGTCGCTCCCGTTAATAGCGTACTCTGTACGCACAGGAGAGGAGCTGTCTGCATCATCGGTTGCTGTCAAGGTGACTGTGACGTCTTGGTTCAGCCATCCCGCCCCATTCGGCGAAGAGGAAAGGGAAGCCGTGGTCTCTGGAGCGGCTGTATCGCCTTGCAGGGTGAAATCGCTAAGCCCGCGTGGCTTTAATTGAAAGACATCTTTGAAAATAGCGGCAACGCCCGTAATGCTAATCTGCTGGCCCTCGGCATAAGGGAATGAAGCCAGCGATAGGCCTGTGCGCGTGTCTACGCGGATATGATTGCTGATTCCGGCAGCATCGATTGCATCAAACTCGAATGAACCGGCAGGCGTGGCGCTTGCCAAGTTTTGAATCGTTACATTGGAAAGCTGAACAAGCTGCCCTTGGTTATTAGCCGAAATGCGGTCTGCTGCAACGGGAGCCGGCAGCGGCGCTGTGCCGGTTTTTTCGATGGCGATTATATCGGTCAGTTCAAGCTCCGTATTGTATAGAGCAGTAGCGGCGGTCACTTTAATGCGGTCGCCTTGATGGAAGCCGCTTGTGCTTTGAAACACATAAAGGCCGCCCGAATTATCCTGTAAATAAAAAGCTTGTCCGCCAAATGCGCCCGGCTCAGTCGTCACGATGCCTTCAACCGTCACGGTCGAACCGACGGGCTGCATGCGAGCCTCTGCAATAGGGATTAGAGCTGGAATCGGACCTTCCTCTTCGGGAAGTGGCTCTGCTGGTACATTGCCTACAGTCACCGCATTTGTAAGCAGATTGCTTCCGTTCAAGCGCAGGCGCAAATTGGCTGCCCCTGACGTGCCGGATTTAATACGGACGGTCAAATCTTTAAAGGCATGTCCTTTGCTATCCGATGTGACACTAAAAGCTGAGCTGTAGCCGTAGGCAGTCGGCCATGTGCCATTTTCATTTTGAACCATGGCGACCTGTGTGCCTCCGCTCAAATAAATGCCTGCGCTAAAGCCCGATACAGTCGTATTGGCAGGCAAATTGTCGGCGACAACGCGAATTTGAAAATCCTGTGCATTCGGAAGCGTTGCCTGCTTGACGAAGCTGTAAGCGGCGTTGGCACTTGATGTCGGTCCGCCGTATGAGCCAGGCTTGAACGTAGAACGGTCATACCATTTGTAGCCCGCGCTTGGCGCGGACCACGGTTCTGGCTGCGGTTCTGTGGAAGCAGCGGGATTTTCAAAAGGCAGCAATGCCGTAACGCTGTCCAATTGCAGTCCGTTAACCTCGGCTAGACTCGTGTAGCTTTCTTGCTCAGCGAGCCAATTGACCAAATTCACGAGCAATACGCCATCATCCTGCTCTTTAAAGCCGTCGTAGGTCGTTTTGCGCGCTCCGGTTTCCTCGCGCAAATATTTGGGAGAAGCATCCTCCACCGGAGAAGAGTCCCCGATAAAAGCAGCCTTTCCTGCTCCCAGCTTGGAAACGGCGACATAAGGCCCTTCGGCGACGCCGCCTCCGTTATATACGCCCTGATCTACGGCGCTGCCCCAAGCCTGATTCGTTTGCGGCAAGTATACGATGCCTTTAGCTTTGGTCGGATCGGTAATTGCAAGCGTGGAGCCCGCATGCATCGCAACAGCCGATACGCCAGCGGTGATGCCAAAGGCTTGCTCCTGCGGTACAATTTGATTAGCGGTTATATCGCCAAGCGCATTGTAGCGGAAGCGAACGCCGAAATGGTCGGACAGCCAGTCTGAGCTGGTTACGCCCTGCATAGCCTCTGAGCTGCGCTCGTCTGCACTCATGCCTTGGGTAGGATCTGTCCAGGCTCCCCGGCGGTAGCCGTTTATCGCTTCGGAGCCATCCCAGCGGTTTTTGTTGCGATCCGCATTATAGTGGTCGCCAACGAAGAAAATGCTGCCGCCGCCCTCTACATACTGCGTCATAGCAGCTTGTTCCGTTGCTTTAAATGGGATGTTGGGTTCTGCGATGACGAACACGCTGTAATCTTTTAAATCATTGTAGGTAAACGGGGTTGTTTTGCGAAGCTCTTGAACATAATAGCCATCATTAGCGAGTGCATCGCCGAAGTCAGAGAAGCCGCCGTCAATGACCCAATCCGCCGCTCCAGCTGTCTGGGCGTGGGTATTGTCGAACAAAATCTTTTTGCCAGCGTTTTCGTTCACGACTTTAGGCTGGATAAAAGGTGCCGGATCAGTAGGGCCTTCAGCGTGAACCGCTGTCGCGGCGCCCCATAATCCAGCTTGCAGCGGAATAGCGACAGATAGAGCGATAAGCGACTTGATCCATTTGTGTGACAATGATGACTTCCGTTGTGTAAGCTTCATCCATTCCATTCCTCCCATGAATCATTAATCTTAGCGTTCGTCCATATTCTAGCATGTGAACATCTGCTATAGTGATATGAATTTGTAAAAAATAGTGAAATATTCCTATATAGGACGTGAATTAGGGAGGATGGACTAGGCGTTTAAGAAGATCGTATATATCTTGCATTCTTGCCCTACTCTATAGGGGTATTATTTGAGATAATTGTAATGAAGCCGCTGTAGATAAGAGTTAAGCGATTTATGGCTCAAGTTTAGCTAGTTAATCAAGTCTATTAAGTATATTAAGTCAATTAAAGGTGACATATAGGAGGAATTAAGATGAGTAATCAAATGCTAAACAGGCTGCAAACGTCCGAGGGACAGGAGCTGCTTGTCCAAATGTATGGCAAGCAGCAGCTCGTAGAGCAAACTGGCCGGTATCAGTCGCTTGTTGAACAATTTCAGGCGTATTTTGGAGAGCAGGAGGTAGGATTGTTTAGCTCCCCTGGAAGATGTGAGGTTGGAGGCAACCACACGGATCATAATCACGGCAAGGTTCTAGCGGGAAGCATTACGCTGGATACGATTGGAGCGGCGGTGAAGGTAGATGAGCCTGTTATTACCTTTTTCTCGGAAGGCTATGCAACGAAATATGTGATTGATCTTCAGGATATACAGCCTCGATCTGGAGATGATGGCACGACATCGTTGGTTCGCGGCATTGCGGCCGGATTTATTGAGGCAGGCTTTCAGGTAGGCGGCTTCCATGCTTACATATCGAGCAATGTGTTTTCTGCATCGGGGTTAAGCTCATCTGCGTCTTTCGAAATGCTGATCGGTACGATTTTAAACCATTTTTATAATGATGGGACACTTGATGCTGTCTCTATGTCTAAAATTGGCCAATTTGCTGAAAATCGTTATTGGAATAAGCCGTCCGGTCTGCTGGACCAAATGGCCTGCGCCTATGGCGGTTTAATCGCGATTGATTTTGAGACGCCTAAGGAGCCTGTAATCAAGCCCGTTCGATGGGATTTTCAGAAAAATGGCTACTCGCTGGTCATTGTAAATACAGGCGGGAATCATGCTGATTTAACGGAAGACTACGCGGCTGTACCTAATGAGATGTATGCGGTAGCCAAATCGCTAGGAGCATCGGTATGCCGCGATTTGTCGCCAGAGGATATTTACGCTAATTTGAAGGCGGTTAGAGCAGCGGCTGGAGATCGGGCTGTGCTGCGCGCCTTGCATTTCTTTGAGGAAAATGGGCGCGTCGATGAGCAGGTGCTGGCTCTTGAAGAGAATCGGTTCAATGATTTCTTGACGCTCATTACGGCCTCGGGGAATTCATCTTGGAAATGGCTTCAGAACGTGTATCAAAGCGGAGCTATTCAAAACCAGGAGATTGCAATCGCGCTGTCCCTTACCGAAAACTATTTAAAAAAAATCGGCGCTGGCGCATGCCGCATTCATGGCGGAGGATTCGCAGGAGTGTTTTTGACCATTATTCCTAACGAGCACGCAGAAGCCTACATGTCATGGATTGGTGGAATGCTGGAGACGCCGGTGCTGGTCGTAAATGTGCGTGAGCATGGGGCGGTATGCCTGAATGAGCTGTTAGATAGGAAGTAAGGTGAAATGCGGGGCTAGTCCGCTGCTGATCCGATAGGCATAGATTTTTGGAAGCCCCCTCAACGATTAGGTGAGGAGGGCTTCTTTTTTTATCCTTTGTAGTTTCACATTGTCCTCCTCCCCTCGTTTTTCCGCTTCGCAGTCTGGGCGGTCGATTGCATTTCGTCGCAATCGCCGGAACTGTGTTCAGATCCCATTTAGATCCTTCTGGTAAGATCAGTAATTGACTGCAAGTTGAAAGATTATGAGGAGGGGAATTGAACTTGTATAAACGCCTAATAAGTATTTTGCTATTGTTTTGTATACTCGTAACCTTAGTGCCTCCGGGGATTTCTGCCGCTTCACCGATTACTATCAAATATGCGGCAGCAAACCAAACGGCTGCACAGCCCGCGCCTCAAAGCTTGTTTGAAGACGTGACACCCTCGGCCTGGTTCTACGATGCGGTCATGTATGTCAAGCACAATGGCCTATTCAGCGGCACAAGCAAAGATCGCTTTTCACCTGACGCAACCATGAGCCGTGCCATGTTTGTTACTGTACTTGGGCGAATCGCCAAAGTGGATGCAAGTAAATACAAAACTTCCGCATTTACAGATGTGCAGCCGGGCGATTGGTATGCGCCTTATGTGCAATGGGCAATTGAACGCGGCATTACAAGCGGAACCAGCAGCAATAGATTTTCGCCGGACGCCGCTATTTCAAGAGAGCAGATGGCAAAGCTGACATTGAAGTATTTTGAAAGCGATGGTGTCCCTTATCAAACAAACGACAGCACATCTACGCCTAACGACATATCCGACATTTCTCCATGGGCGGTTGATGCAGCGGTAAAGCTTTGGCAGGCCGGTTTGTTTACCGGGGATGCAAACGGCAATTTTGAGCCGCATTCAAAGGCGACTCGCGCTGAAGCGGCCGCGCTTTTTATGCGTACGGACAAAGTTGCGAGTGCCAGCGACGGCATAACCTATACGGTTGCTTTTAATCCGAACGGCGGCTCGCCGATCGACAGCCTGAGTCTGAAGCGGGGCGAATCGCTGAATCAGCTTCCGCTCGCATTCAAGCAAGGCTCCATTTTCAATGGCTGGTATAAGGATCGTGCTTTTACGCAACCGGTCATGAATGACGATACCGTTAAGAGCGACATGACCTTGTATGCCAATTATATTGCATCGTCCGATGATGCTGTAATAATTACTCCGAATGCATACGCAATGGATCAGGCACCAAACTTTAGGGTAGCCGTGAAAGATTCTACAGGTAAAATGACGGCGGCGGCTGTTCAAGCCGGCATGACATTCAAATCTCCGTCCAATCCTGATTTTGCAGGAATTGCGGTAACCGGCTCGAATGGCAACTATACTGTAGCTGCAAAAAGCGGTGCATTTGAAGAGGGCAGCACCTATCAAATCACTTTGAAGGATACAAGACTCGCATTTACAGGCAAAGACGCAACGACTAAAAATTATATTTTTAGTATTGCCAAACAAGAGGTTATGCAGCTGCCTCTAAATCCTTACATGATTTATTTGAAGTTTTCCGATATCTCGCAGATGAGCCTGAATGGCGTACCCGTTGCTTCCCCTTCGATCGCTGTAATGAGCGCGAACGTTGGAGGTGGATCGGGTTCGAATTCGTCCCCTATTGCGAGCGGTACCTTTCAATATGACGGAAATACGAGCTTGAAAGTGGGCGATACCGTCTCCGTTTATGAAGGGACTCGTACCGATCTGCGCACTTTGGATACTTCCGATGATGGCGATATCGCCTATGTAGCGATCACTGCAATCAAGGGGAATATCTATTCCTACACTAGCGCAAACCCAATGAACGTTCTGCTTAAACCGAACGTGCTGCCGGTCGACCCTGCGTCGGACACCGACGGAGACAGTACGAACCGCTCGATCACAGTCGCTCCGGCGTCGATGGATTATTCCGACGCCAAATATGCGCCTATGGGTCTTAACGGCGCTACCGTTGCCAGAGTCGGGGACTTCCTCGCGCTCGTCAATATGCGTACGGGAGCCTCTTCAGGCTACGGAAAAGTGACGTCCGTCTCGAGCTCAGGGAATCATTATGTCATTGCTTATACCGATGCTTCGCAAGATGACATCACTCACGCTCTGGATTTTTATAAGGAGGAAACGATTGACGTAGCCGACCTGCTGTCGCAAGCCGATATCGCTTCTTTGGAGGGTCAAATCAAGCAGCAAGCGCTGACAAGCGGATTTGTTGATCAAGCTGCAAACTATTTGTCAACCGCGGCTTTGCAAACCGAGAGCGTCAAAACATTGCTCGCAGCCAGCGCCTCATCGACCTTGCCAAAAAACAAAAAGCCGCAAGTCCGTACACTATCCGGGGCACCGGGAGAAGAGAACGCGGACGTTACCCTGCATAACTTGCAGGTTTCAGCAGACATCGGATCGAAATTATCCCATTTCCAGGGAAAGAGCGGCTTGCGTCTGAATCTTATCGTTTCAAGCGATATTCAAGTTTCGACAGGTGCGGACAACGATATCCTTATCCATATGAGCTCTGCATTTACGGAAGAAATCTCTTTGAGCGTGGGTGTAAACGGCAATACGGTTTGGGGATATATTGATTTGGGACTTTTTGATCTTCCGTATCCCAAAGACTATCAAGCAAGCGCTAATCTGGACGCCTTCACGTTCACGAGCATTGACGCGTCTGCGCAGATCGGCACCGTGCCAGCGAATACTCCGCTTGACGCTTACGCGAATATTTGGGCTACTGCCAAAAATAAAGTAGACATCAAGGCGCAACTGGAAGCGGTTCTGAAGCAGTCTCCTTCCGCTCCAGCCAAGGTAAACGCTGATACGTTGGTGGAAAGCTACCAAGCCATGCTGGAGAACGAGACGGATTGGGTTGACCTGGTAGAAGAAGAAATTTTCGAATACGATAAACACCTATTAATGGGTCTCCTTCATATCAACTTTAAAGGAAGCTTTGTCATCAGCATGAATCCGAATATTGCCTTGGGCATCGGCTTCAGCTATGAATCCGCGAAGAGATATACAGCCAGCTTTAAACTCAGCGAAGGCTCGCCTTCTTTCAGCACGGTGGATTTGCCGGGCGACGGCACCTATAATTTCTATTTCTATGTGATGGGAACACTGGGGCTGAAGGCAGGAATTCGTCTCGAACTGGCGGCAGGCTTGTTCCATGTCGAATTGGACAGTGTCGGAATAACAGCAGAGGGAGGCGCCTACCTCCAGCTCTACGGGTATTTCTATTACGAAAAGTCATCTTCCGCACAGACAAAAACATTAGGAGCACTGTTGCTGGAGATCGGTATGTATGCGGAGGCAGAGTGGGGGGCGCAGATCTTCGGCGGGTCATACTCGTATTCCGACCTCTTTTATAGCGAGTCCTGGCCGCTTTATAGAGCTGGCACGCCGAATGGTCATTTCATCGATTTCACCTATGAACAAGAAGATGCACCTTCCTTCGTCGCCATGGAGCAAACTACTTTCCCGTCAATTGATGACGCCTTTAAGCTGAGAGATTTGAATTTGGTAACGGGCGAAATCATTACAGGTAAGGATCGTCCACAGAATTACACAATTACTTTTAATAACGATAAATTTAAGTACAATCCTAATACATTACGTGTAACCGTATCGCCAAATGCTGCGGATGAAATTCTCACCAGCAGGATGACCGTAACGTGGAAGGGCTCAACGACGGGTTTAAATTCCCTTCCCTACTCGCGCAATATTAATTTGACCTGGTACAAGAGCGGTTACGGCTCTATCCATTTGAATCCTAATGTTCTAGTATCAGACGAAATTCAATTGTACAATTTCGGGCGGGTTGTACTGCCGGTCAACGCGTCAGTCAAAAAAGAAAACAGATTAACAAACGTTCCCAAAGTGACTGGGTTTACATTCAAGGGTTGGGCTTTGGATTCTGCAGGAACGAAGCCTTACATTATTCCTGACACTATGCCAACAGGAAATATAACGCTTTATGCGCAATGGACACCACATACCAATATACCTTACTTGGTCGATTACATTACGGTTGATCCCAACACTGGTGACCGCAACACCTGGAAAGTGGATACCTTCTCCGGTACGGCAGGCGCTTCTGTCTCGCCAGTACCGATAAAAATCGAAGGCTATGATACACCGCCAACACGAACCATTACAATAGCCGGAACCGGTTTATCGAAACTGAGCTACGATTACCTGCCTGCCACGCGCAAAATGACTTTCTATGCCGATCCGGGCGGAACCTCGGTCGTGTATTCGGCCAGAAGCTTTTCGAAGGTACCGGGCAGTGCGGTGCCGAATTTCACAAAACCCGGCTATACCTTTGCTGGCTGGTCACAGGCAATTCCAGGCACAATGCCATCAAGCGACACCACTTACACAGCGACCTGGAAGGTACGTACCGATACGCCTTACCGTGTTTCGGACAGGCTGCAAGGTCTCGGAAGCACTTCGCTTTATGTTGAAGCCGGTACGGGAAGCTTTCAAGGAACAACCGGCGCGCTTGCGGCGCCAGCGATCCAGCAGTTTACCGGTTTTACCTACGACCATAGCATAGCCTATGACAGCAGCGGTAAAGCATTGACATCGAGTACGATTGCAGCCGATGGAAGCCTCACAATCATGCGTTACTATCAGCGCAACAGCTACAATTTGACGTTTAATGCAAACGGGGGCACAGGCGGTTCCACATCTAAAGTTCAGTACGGCGCTGCCATACAGGCACCAACCGTAACGAAATCAGGCTGTACTTTTACAGCTTGGTCGCCTGCGCTGGCAAGCACAATGCCTGCCCAAGACGTAGCTTATTCAGCACTGTGGAGTTGTTCGACATCGGCACCAGCACCGACACTGACGCCGACACCAACACCGGCGGCGACGCCAACACCGACGGCGACGCCAACACCGACGCCAACGCCAACATCGACACCGTCGCCAGTGCTTAGCGGCGCCAAGTCGGTTCTGTCCAATGTGAACGGGAATGTGAGAGGGGGCAGCCTTTCGGTTCCGAGCACCCTGACCGTAGGTCAGTTGTTGAGCGGGTTAACGGTATCGCCGCACGCTACTGCCAACGTTTTGGATCAAGACTTGACACCTGTAAACGATCAGACGTTCGATATCACTTCTGGTATGATCGTACGCGTTACCGCTCAAGACTCGTCCAGTGCGGATTATCTTATTTTGTACAACGACGTAACCTTGACATCGCTGTCGCCCAGCTTTCAAATTGATCCGGTAGCAGGGACGATTACTGTGCCTCTGTATACTTACTATATGACCTTTACTAATGATATCATCGGGCCTCTAAATGGAAGCTACAAAGTTTATGATCAGAACGATGCGGAGCTTGGGCACGGAAGAAATCTGCAAAGCACCGATCGGTTAGTCGTAACCGCAGAGGACGGTACGGAAAAGACGTATACCTTTGTCATACAGTAAGTTCATAGAAAATCATTGCACTTAACAATAAAATCGCCCGCATCTGGTGACAGCATGCAGGCGATTTTATTTTACGTATAGGAAAGTATATAAGTTTGCTCATACTTTCTCTATACGTCTACGCGAAACGTGAGCATAGCCGCCAAAGGACGGCGAAAGCCGTTTTTGCTTGTCAGAATGCTATTTGTTCAGAGCATTTTTTTCATCTCATAGTACTGGGCTTTTGTCTCATCGCCGCGTTCCCTATGAAACTGGATCAGAATATTCAATGCATGGTCGAAACTTACATCGTAAGATTGCTGTATACTTAACGTCCATGAATAAAGCTTATTTTCAAATAACATGCCTTTGTACAGCTCCACCATTTGCTCGAGGATTTCCATATTACTCTTATCTTCATTATAATTTTTACTGAAGTAATCGAACTCCAACAAATCCACTTTAATGTCTTCGATGTTGAGCCAGATGTTACCGAGTTTACTCTTGATCAAATGATGGATTCCAAAAGCGTTGAATCGCTTCTTTAAGTTATATTGCGTCGTATATAAGTTTGCATAACCTTTATTCATCTCCAAATCGGGCCACAACTCATTAATGATCCGTTCTCTGGACACGTACTTGCCGTTCATGCATAGCAAATAGGCGAGAAGCTCTTCCGTTTTTTTGGTTCGCCAATTGTCGTCGATCAAATTCCCGTCTATGAATACGGCAAAATCGCCAAAGCACTGTATCTCAATTTTGTGTCCCACGCTGCTTTTGCTTCTAATCTTTTTAATTTTTTCCAAGGTGACATAAAGCTGTTCGAACTTCACCGGCTTAACGAGAAAATCCAACGCTTTTGTTTCAAGCGTGTCTGTCACATAGGCATGGTAAGCACTTGTGAAAACAAAATCCATTTCCGGTTTTTTTTTGAACATCATCCCGAGTAAGGTTATGCCATCGATTTCCGGCATTTCGATATCCAGAAAAGCAAGGTCGGGCTGTATGCTGCTTATTTCTTCCAAGGCTGTTGCAGGATCTTCATACACCGCAACGACTTCGACATCCGCAATTTTCTCCAACTTGCTCTTCAAGTTCCGCAGCGCATAATATTCATCGTCTACAATAATAACTTTCATGGCTGCTCCTTTTTGGGTAAGTCAAAACGAACCTCAGTTCCTTTACCCTTCTCACTGACGATTTGAAGCTGCGTTCCATACTCGGCCGTAAGCCGCGCGTTTATGTTGGCAAGTCCAATGCCCTTGCCCGGCGAGTATTCAAGCAGTTTATATTTGTCCGCGTCATCAATGCCGACGCCGTCGTCTTCTACTGCTATGAAGTAGCCCTGTTCAAGCTCTTTAACCCTGATTGTGACTGTTCCTGCAATTTTCCTTTTACGTATCCCGTGTTTAATCGCATTTTCTACCAAGGGTTGAATAACGAGGCGCGGCACCTTTAACTGAATGCCTGGATCAATTTCATAGTTGATAAATATTTTCCCTGGGAACCGAGCTTGCTCAATGCGAACATAAAACATGACTGCACCCAGCTCCTCATGGATAGAAATATATCTTTCCGAATTGCTGTAATCGAATATATTTCTGAGATAATGGGATAAATCGTTGACCAAGCTTCCTGCTTGTTCTTTATTTTCAGCAATGACCCCTTCTATCACGTTCAAGGTGTTGTGAATAAAGTGCGGATCCATTTGTGCCCTTATAAAAGCAAGCTCAAACTGCTTGGATTGAATTTCGGAATTTTCAAAAAGAATCTGATTGCGTTGCTTCTCTTTATTTAAATCATTAATAATTTCTGCGAGAGACAAGGCAAAGGCGGTAGCGGACACACAAGAAAGAAAAAATAAGTAATAAATAATAATGTAACTTTGAGGCAGCACTCCGAAAACCATCAAATAAAACAGGATTACCGACACAAAACACAAGAGCCATGCCGTTATGAGCTGCGGTGAACGGATGATTTTGTTCCTTATTCCTTTAAACATAATTATAAAATACAATACAAACACAATAGAAGATGCGCCCGCACCAAATGCTCCCAGCTCTTTATTGATGAAAAAAAACAGCAATAAAGTGATCGGGAAGTAACCGATGAGCAGCTTTAAACAAAAATCGATCTTGGGGAACCTGGTTTGGGTCTGAAAAATCGCTCTCATAAAAATGGCGATAGCAAGCGACATGAGAATGCCGATGCCTGTGGAATATTCCGCAAGCCAATAGGCGTACTTGAAGCCCGTGATGTTTAAAAGGCCCGTCGTTGCTGCATTCCATAATAAGGTGGTAAAAACAAAAAAGCAGTATTTTATAAAAGTTTTGTTTTTTATGGCTAAGCCCGTGACCAAATTATAAAAAAACAAAGCCACCAAAACGCCGAATAATATACCTCCTGCCCAGACATTTATCATGCTTGTCTTCCTAAAGAGATCGTCATTTACGAGCCCGACAATAAAGTTCTGTCCGTATAACGATTTGCTTGTCATGTATATGTACTGATTATGATCAAAAGGAGGCGGGATTTTAAATGCGGGGTAGACATAGCCGGTCTCATCGGAATTGCACTTATACGCGTACCCGAAATGCTTTATTATGTAATCGTTATTTGTCGGGAGGTAAATCGTTACATCTTCAAAAAGAGGGTTGTTTATTGTAAGGTAATTGATTTCATCTGCGTTATACCGGTTTAATTTTATTTTGAACCATAATCGGACCGGAGAATAGCCGACCTTGGAATAATTTCCAGGCAAAGCTACGAATTGATCGCTGACTTTAACATCGGACAAGGTCATGTTTCCTGAACTGTCTTGTAGAATCTCCATACTGATATCATCTTTGGATTTGTTCGCATCCTGAAAGTAAATGACGAAAACGAATGCGGTACAAAGCGATATCGCTAAAAAAATGGTCATGATTTTCATTGAAAATGTAGTAGATTCCGATCTCATAAACAGACTCCCCAGTAAACTCGGATGGTGTCGATTCTTGGAGCAATTTTACCATGGTTCCGTCGATCCTTCAATCTGTCCTGCTGGCTTTCCTGATCTAAGCTTACGATCCGAACGAGGCGCAGATCGCAGCAGCAGTTCTGACTTTTATCGTTTCGTCACTTTGCTCAAACGTAAGGGTGTAATTTAAAATCCCAAACGATTTGGAATATAAATCCCCGTCAATCATCAGGTTGACGGGGATGCTTTTCGAAGCAAATAAAGGCCAAAAAAAGAAACAAAAAAATGTTCCCAACTTGTTCCCAAGTTTCCTTTTCGGCGCAATTGTATAAAAATAGGAAAAAGAAAAACCCTTATGGAATAAGGGTTTAAAGGCTTTTTTATGGCGCGCCCGATACGATTCGAACGTACGACCTGCAGTTTAGGAAACTGTCGCTCTATCCTGCTGAGCTACGGGCGCGCAGCATTGATTATTTTACCATGGAAGGCGTGATCAAGCAACATTTCCTATCTGCCGACCCCCTTGCTCAGCCTATCCAGCTCAGGATTCAACATACAGCTGCGCCAATAGCATCACGTTTATTAAATCCGCATCTTATTGCGTACAGTCAGCGCTGCCCCGGTCACGACGGCATCCTCTTTGAGCTGGCCTTTGGAAAACCTCGGCTCATAGGCGGGAGAATAGTAGGTGTTTTTCTTCGCAGTCTCTGTAGCGGTCTGAAAATACATCGGCTTAGAATTAATTAAAGCGCCGCCCAAGATAACAAGCTCCGGGTGAAAAATATTAATCAAATTCGCCAGGCCGACGCCGAAATAGACGGCGGACTGCTGAAATAGCTCCTGCACATACGGATCATCCGCCGACAGGGCTTGCAGCAGCACTTCATAATTCAGCTGCTCGGGTGTGACGGAATAGGCTTTGAGCAGCGAGTCCTGCCCCATCTTCGCATGGGAGCGTGCCTGATGCTCCAGTGCCTGAATCGAAGCGTACGCCTCCAGCGCGCCGTAATTCCCTGCCGGAGACAGACGTGGCCCATCAGTGTGAATAATCATCTGTCCGATCGAGCCTTCCATATCCATCGTGCCATGGACGATACGGCCGTAGGACATTATCGCGGAGCGCAGGCTGACGCCGGCATGCACGTACAGCGCATGCTCGATGTCTTCATGGCGCAGCGCCCAGCGCTCGCCGAGCAGCGCGGTGTTGGCGCCATTTTCAAGAAAAGCTGTAAATCCGGTTGCTTCCTCAAACATTTGGCAAATCGGCACCTGCGTCCAGCCCCTAGCGGCAAAATACAGCGGGTCCAAAATCATCCCGCTGCTCCGGTCAAGCGGTCCAACCGCCCCAATGCCAATGCCCAGAATTTGCTCCCGTTCGATCCGGTGATCCCGAAGCAGCGTGCGCATCAGCTGCGACGCGTAGTCGACCAGCGCCTGCGGCGTCATTGCCTCATCCATCCGCCAGCGCACAAGTGATTTCTGATTCAGCTGCATATCGAATAAGCCTAGCGTCGAGGAGAAACGAGAAATTTCCAGTCCGAAAATGTACCGGTAACCCGCATGAATCTGGTATAAAATCGGCCGTCGGCCGCCGCTGGAGGGACCAAGACCCGTCTCCTCAATCAACCCCTCCGCCACCAGCTCCTCCAGTACACGCGTGAGCGTACTGCTCGTCAGCTTGTGCCTGTCCAGCAGCTCCGCTTTCGACACGGTGCCCTGCTCGGCGATTTGTGTATAAATAAGCTCTTTATGAGAGGGAACGTCCCGATCCGCTTTGTACATAACTAATCCCTGCTTACTGTAGATAGGATGAAAAAATGATAGTACCACTCCTCATTATATCGTAATTCATGGACAGTCGCTATGTTCAAGGGTGTCTCAAACATTATTCCAAAAAGAAATTAATTCAATTGAAATCACTCATAAATTAAGCGAATAGTATCGATAAGATGAAATAATGAGTCATTTTTTAATAAGTTAATACCAAAATGGAATAAAGATGATATAATAGTGAGAAAGCATCACCCCATCAATGGAGGGAACCTCATGGCAAATGGACAAAATAAAAGGCTGGGCATGCTGCTGCAGCTGTTTTGGATATTTTTTCGAATTGGGCCTACAACGTTTGGCGGCGGCTACGCAATGATGCCGATGATCGAGCGGGAGACGGTACAGAAGCGGCAGTGGATGGATGAAAGGGAATGGACGCAGCTCATTTCGCTCGCAGGGTCCGCACCCGGCGGAGTAGGCGTCAATGCGGCAGCGATGGTCGGCTATCGGCAGGCGGGCGCAGCAGGGGCGGTTATTGCCATTGTCGGCATCACGCTTCCTACGCTGCTGCTCGTTTTGCTGCTTGGTTTGTTTATGCGCGTCTTTGGCGATCATCCGAAGCTGGTTGCGGCGCTTAAGGGGATAAATGGAGCGGTCATTGCCTTAATGGTGATGGCAGCTTACCGCATGGCGCGTGCGGCGCTGTTTGATATTGCTACGACATTCGTAGCGGTTGTGACGCTGACCGTTCTGCTGTTTACTGCGATTAATCCGATATACGTTGTCATGGCGGGGCTGCTTGGAGGCATCGTATTCACGAAAGGTAAGGAGCTGCTGGGGATGAAGGTGCTGACCGAGAAAGCCACCGTCCGCAGAAGCAGCAGCGAAATTGAATATTACATTTAGATGGGAAATGGAGAGGGGGGACGGAGCATGCTCGGAGAGCTGTTCATTGTTTTTTTGAAAATAGGTTGTGTCTCGTTTGGGGGGGGCTACGCGGTTATTCCGATTATTCAATACGAGGCTCTATCCCGAGGCTGGATGACGCAAGGGGAATTTCAGCAGGCCGTCTCCCTTGCCGGGATGGCGCCGGGGTCGATTGCAACAAATGCCGCGACGCTGCTCGGTTATCAGTCCGCCGGCATCACGGGCGCGATCATATCGACTGCTGGCATGGTACTGCCGTCGCTGGTGCTCATGATTGTGGTGTCAGCGTTCATCCTTCGCCTCCAAAATAATAAATGGCTGTCAGCCTCTTTTTACGGATTAAAGCCGATGATTACCGGCCTAATGGTCTATGCGGCCATTCATTTCGGATATCCGAATGATGGTGCGATGCTGAGCTGGCCGTTCGCGGGAATGCTGCTCATCGTTGCAGGCAGCTTGTATTTACTGATGCGCTACAAGCTGCATCCGTTTATCATCATTGCTGGAGCAGGAGCGGCTGGCATTATTTTATTTTAAAATATAAGCATTTATAAGGCTGTTCATTCGCTTGCCAAAAGAACATTATATTCCGGCTTAAAGCTGTATGAAGTCGATTAAAGCCGCTTGTTTCGGGAGCTTGCTGTAAGCAGCAATTTTCCGAAACAAGCGGCTTTTGGTTTTCCTTCGGATCGTGGATTCAACAGCATTCGAGGAGGATAATGTTCCATGTGGAACATATTGTCGAACTTCTATAAAGAAGTTCACTAAAAAATGAATAAAAAAATAATTCGAAAGACCTACAAATTTGCCTGTTTTTTACCGAAATATAATTAAACAACTTGAATAGACAGTGAGGGATAATAAAATGAATACAGTTCAAGCTATGCTCCACGTGATGCCTTACATTCAGAAAATGATGAGGGAGAGTGCAAGTCTGACTCTATATGACCGCACTCATATGCTTTATTATTTGCCTATGCCGGGAGTCGATATGGGCTTCAAGACAGGCGATACGCTTAATGCGGGCTTTATGAACTTTGCCGCGCTTAAGAACGGCAGGGAGGAAAGCATCACCCATATACCCGAGGAAGCGTTTGGAATTGCGATGGATGTTGTAAACATACCAATTAAAAATGAAAATGGCGAGGTAGAAGCTGTATTTTGCGTAGCTTATAATTTAACGAGTCAGAATGAACTGGAGCATCTTGTACGGGAAAGCCACTCCATTACGGAGCATCTGGTGCAGATGGTGCAGCAAATGGCAGCCCATTCCGAGGAGTTGCATACGGCGAGCGAGCAGATTTCGAAAAATTCAAAAACAACAGCGGAAAACTCGAAGCAAATCACCAAGGTAGCAGGCTTTATTAAAGAGGTATCCGAGCAGACAAATATGCTAGGGCTTAATGCGGCAATTGAAGCAGCGCGCGCAGGCGAAGCGGGAGCAGGCTTTGGTGTCGTGGCCACCGAGGTGCGGAAGCTGTCTGTTGACTCCAAAAAAGCGACAGTTGAAATTGAAAAGGCGCTTGGCGACATCCAAACGTCGATTAAAGGCATGGAGCGCGAAATTTCGCAAATTGTGGCTTCATCCGAGGAGCAGGCTTCCATGGTTAGCGCTTTTACGAGTGTAATCGAGCGCCTGCAGAGCTCAAGCCAATCGATGAAAGACATTGCGGATCAGATGATTTCCTACAATCTGACGGAATCCTGAGTTCAACACCAGACATTAGGTTTGAGATAAATGCGTGCAGCATCTTAAAAGCGTGAGAAGCCTTGCCCCATGACGATAATCGTCAGGCGGTAAGGCTTTTTTTAAAAGAATATAGGCGCTGTATATAGGTGTTACCTATAGGTTGCCTTTATGCTATGCGAATCGCATAAGGAAGCCGTACCGATAGCCGCGGTCCTCCTACTAATGTCAGCTTTCATTTACAAAAAAAGATGTAATACGACAAAATCGCGGTTGATAAATCGACATTGCTTGTCGGGGAAATAAAAAGGACTTTCCCAAATGAAGAAATGAACAGCAGCAACCATTCATGAATGTCAACTTTGCCAATATGTTGCTGTTTTGGTTAATCATCAAAAATCAAAAAATGGGTAATATGGACTACTATATTGGAAGCTAATCCTGATTTTGTCGAAAGTTGCCTGAAAATTATAGGTGATTGTCGACACGTTTTTACAAACAGCCCACCGGAATAAGCGTATAATAAAATAAAATTGCCACACGAGCGCTATATTTAAGGAGTGGGCCACGAAGCGAGCTATGGACAAAATAATTCTACTCGATCAATTGCAATCGCTAAGGCTAAAGCTCCATGAGATAGCCGAAGCACGAGGTAGTCTGACAGACCCTGACGTTCTTGCGATTAGCGAGGAGGCAGATCAATTAATCGTTGCCCTTCAACAGATGCAGCGTGATGAGATGATTGGTTCTTCCATGCGCCGTAAAAACGACTAGTCAATTATATATTTTTACGTCGCAGCTTCCTGAAGAACTGGGTAAGCATTGTGGCGCATTCTTGTTGCAATACGCCGCTAGTCAGTTCCGTTTCGTGGTTGAAACGCGGCTCCTGCAGCAAATTCATTAGCGTGCCTGCGCATCCTGCTTTGGGATCGCCGGTTCCATATACGACACGCTTTACTCTTGATTGCACGATAGCCCCAGCACACATTGGACAAGGCTCCAATGTTACATACAAGGTACAGTCGAGCAGCCGCCAAGCGTCGAGCTCCTTGCAGGCATCGCGAATGGCGACCATTTCAGCGTGGGCAGTAGGGTCGTGCTGCGTTTCCCGCAAATTGTAGCCTCTTCCAATAATTTCACGATCCTTAACAACAATAGCTCCTATGGGAACCTCACCAATTCGCTCGGCTTTTCTGGCTTCCTCAATAGCCTGTTGCATCCAAAATTCATCTTCCTTTTCTCTCAGCATGATGAAATCCCTCCTATATCTGTAAAATCAATAGCATTTATTCAGCGAACAAATATTCTGTTGTTAACATGTGGTGGATAACTTTGGGGATAACTTTTTAGTTATACACCTTTTTATGCACAAAATATTCGACCTATATGTGCATAAGTAGGGCTTATTGTTTATAGAATGTGGATAAGTCGTTCGAATTTACGACGATAAAGGTGGTCTTCGTAGTGCCATTCAAACTCAAGCTCTGCTTACTTATTGCGATAGCATTCTTCTCCATGTTTGTCACCCTACTCATTGTGGACCAATATTCAATGTTTCGCAATATGCACAAAAATCTTGGCAGCATGCTGAGCAAAGCATCTATACAGCTCTCCGAAACGCTATTTTTATCAAATAGCCAGGTGGCCGAGGGCACACCTCTTGACGCAGGGACGGAGGAGCAATTTCACAGTATGATTGAAAACTGGAAGCGGTGGGACGCCTGCATTTTGGATATCACGATATTAAGGCCGCGGGATCATGAGGAGCAGGTTACGAGCGTAGCTAGCTATGATCTTATTTATGGCGAGCAGGGCCATTATGAGGCCGAGCTTGAACAAGAGCTGATTAATCAGACAGCCAGGGATCACCTTTTTCGGGTCAATGAATTTGAAATGGACGGGGTAGCTTATTTAAAGAGCTACTACACCAATGAAAATATGCAGCCTGCCGTTATTCGTATCGTCTATAGCTACGAATACTTTCATGATCGGGCTGCATACAAGGTGAGGGATTGGCTGAAGTATGCCGGCATTTTTATGTTATTTATCCTTTTGGGCAGTTATTTGCTGTCGGGCATGCTGCTTCGTCCGCTTAAATCGATTTTGTGGAAGGTCAATGAAGTATCTCACGGCCGTTTTGATTCATTCATTAAAGTGAGAAGCAGGGATGAATTTGGTCTGCTTGCAGTGAAAATAAACGCGATGTCGCAAAATCTCAGCATTTATATGGACAAGCTGCGCAAGGCTTTTGAAGAAAACCGCCGGATGAAAAATTATTTGCAATCCTTCATTAATCATACGAGTGATGCGATCCATGTGGTCGATTTGCAGGGAATCATTATTCAAGTAAATCAAGCCTTCGAGCAGCTGTATGGGTATACAGCGGAAGAGGCGCTTGGTTGTTCGCTCGTGCTCACGCCGGAAAGCCACCGGGGAGAAATGAAGCTGATCATTGCCTCGCTCCTTGCGGGCAAGGTGCTTCCTGCGCAGGAGACGAAGCGTTTAACGAAACTGGGTGAAGTCATCCCTGTCAGCGTTACGATATCCCCGATTCGAGACAGTGCAGGCGAGGTGAAGGCCTTCGCGAGCATTACCCGCGACATGAGGAGCCGCAACAAGATGGAGGAGCTGCTGCGCCGCTCCGAGAAGCTGACGACGGTAGGGCAGCTTGCGGCTGGCGTTGCCCATGAAATTCGCAATCCGCTGACGACGCTGCGGGGATTTCTCCAGCTTCAACTGAAAAATCAAACGGGCAATGCTCAGCATACAAGCTTGATGCTGTCGGAGCTGGATCGTATTAACCTGATCGTCAGCGAATTTTTGATTTTGGCAAAGCCTCAGGCAACACAGTTTACCGTAAAGGATGTTAAGCAGGTGCTGCGCGATGTGCTGCTGTTTCTGGACAGCGAGGCACATCTGCATAATGCGGAGTTTCTAACCGTTTTCACCGAAGAGTCCTGCGAGATTTCCTGTGAGGAAAATCAGCTCAAGCAAGTATTCATTAATGTGTTGAAAAATGCAATCGAAGCGATGCCGAGCGGCGGTCCGATATACATACGCTTGAAACGCAATGTAAGCCACATTACCATAGAAATAGCTGATGAAGGTATCGGCATTCCGGAGGAAATGATCCCACAAATCGGAAGTCCATTCCTCACGGGCAAAGAGAGCGGC
Source organism: Paenibacillus sp. FSL H8-0537 (assembly GCF_038051995.1). NCBI lineage: Bacteria > Bacillati > Bacillota > Bacilli > Caryophanales > Paenibacillaceae > Paenibacillus > Paenibacillus sp. FSL H8-0537. The sequence goes on from NZ_CP150290.1 coordinate 202,355, forward strand.
ACTGGACTTGGCATGATGGTCAGCCAACGCATTATCCAGAGCCATCAAGGCATGATTGATATTCAAAGCCAAGTGAATGCCGGAACAACGGTGACCATTACGCTTCCCACTTTGAAAGAAGGGGGCGACGGAGGTATACTAGTAGAAAAAGCAGGCGCTGCAGGTTTATATGGATAGCAGATTGAGCGGCATACTTGGATGAGGTGAGTGCAGTTGAGGATTAATAAATTTATTAGTGAAACTGGTTATTGCTCGCGTCGGGAAGCAGACAAGCTGGTAGAAGGCGGACGGGTAACGATTAATGGCAGCCCAGCGCTTCTGGGCAGTCAAGCAGAGCACGGCGATGATGTGCGTATTGATGGCAACCGAATTGGAGAGCATAAGGGCCATGTGTATATTGCTCTAAACAAGCCCGCAGGCATCACTTGTACGACCGAGCTGCATATTGAGGGCAACATTGTTGATTATGTGCGCCATCAGGAGCGGATTTTTCCGATTGGCAGACTCGATAAAGATTCTGAAGGGCTTATTCTCATGACGAATGACGGAGATGTTGTGAATCCGATTTTGCGTTCGGAGGGCAAGCATGAGAAGGAATATATTGTGACGGTAGATCGTCCGATCAGCGAATCGTTTGTCATTGGCATGTCCGAGGGCGTCAAAATTTTGGGCAGCATGACGCTGCCCTGTAAAGTGACGCGCAGTTCGGAGCGCGTGTTCCGCATCGTATTAACTGAGGGGCGCAATCGCCAAATTCGCAGAATGTGCGAAGCCTTTGGCTACCATGTGCGGAAGCTTCAGCGTGTCCGCATTATGAACATTCAATTAGGCGAGCTGCCTATTGGCAAGTGGAGAGACTTGACGGAGCTGGAGAAAGCGCAGCTGTTTGATCTGCTGGATTATACGCCATCAGCACCGACAAGCTAAGCAGGAGCTGAAATAAGGGGAGGGGCAGTCGATAAAGCGACTGCCCCTTTTATTTGAAGAAACGGGCAGAATATTTTGAATGGAATTTGCTCGAGTTTCTAATTTGAAATAGATATCCTAAGCCAAATGCAGATTGGCAAGGATTTCACTGCTACTGGTTTAGCTATAGAAAAAACGTTATAATACTTGATATATCAGATTGAAAGCTTAAGCTCGCATCTCTCATGCTTAATAGATTATGAATATGCGAATGACTATATTCTATGGAATAGAACAGGTGAAACTTGTATGAATGACAACACCAATAACGAACTTCTAGATAATTGGCTCGCTCTTACCAGCTTACAGGCGAACATAAATAATGAATTAGAAAATGTTTTACAGGAGAAATACAGCTTAACCTTAAAGGAGTTTTATGTTCTCTATTTCTTATCTCAAACCAGCGAGAAAAAATTAAGATTACTGCAATTGCAAGAAATGGTCGGCTTAAGTCAAAGTGCGATATCAAGGCTGGTTGGTCGAATGGAAGCCAAAAATTGTGGTGCCCTGCAACGACATGTTTGCGAAGATGATCGCAGAGGGGTTTACACCTGTTTAACTGAGCTTGGTGAAGACAAATTTAAAAGAGCGCTGGCTACTTTTAATGAATTTTTTGCTCAATCTACTTCTCTAAGGGATGCCCTCCAGCAAGAACTGCAGTCTTTAAACAAAAAATGGTGATCGCCTTGCCCAGAAAGGTTATTCTGGGTATTTTCATATAGCCCTCTGAGTTGACAAAGAAAAAATAATCATGCTAATATAAATGCACGCGCATGCATTAATTTGTTATTAGAAAAACACAGTCTAACTGATTAAATATCCAAAAGGAGTCTTTTTGATGAAGGATCTATTTAGCACGTATGAGTTTAAAGGAATGTCCTTGAAAAATCGTATTGTGATGCCTCCAATGTGTCAGTATTCGGTTGATAAAAAGGATGGGGCAGCTACCGATTGGCATTATCTGCACTATGTAAGTCGAGCTGTTGGCGGAGCAGGCTTTATTATGATTGAAATGACCGATGTAGAACCGGACGGACGCATTTCAGACTTTGATTTGGGCTTGTGGTCGGATGAGCAAATACCGGCTTTGAAAAGAATTGTAGATGCCTGCCATAGCTATGGTGCAAAAGTGGGTATTCAGATCGCTCATGCCGGACGGAAAGCGGAAGATGCTGAAGTGCCAGTTGCTCCATCCGCTATTCCATTTGATGAGAATTCAAAAAAACCGAGAGCTCTTTCAACACAGGAAGTCAAAGAAATGGTAGAAAAATTTCGAGGTGCAGTACAACGTGCTGTAAAAGCTGGCATGGATGCCATTGAGCTTCATGGGGCCCACGGCTATTTAATCCACCAGTTTCATTCGCCGCTTACAAATAGAAGAGAAGATGAATATGGGAAGGACCTAACCCAGTTTGGCCGAGAAATTATTCAGGCTGCTAAGGCCGAGATGCCGGAGGACATGCCGTTAATTATGCGCATATCTGCTAAAGAGTATGTAGAAGGCGGATACGGAATGGCTGAAAGCATTGCATTTGCCAAGGAATATCAAGCGGCGGGAGTAGATATGTTTGACATCTCCTCGGGTGGAGAAGGACCTATTACTGCTTGGGGCAGACCGGGTACTCATGCTGCTTATCAAGTGCCATTGGCAAGAGAAATCAGACAGGCGCTGGATGTTCCAGTTATTGCAGTAGGCAGACTGGAGGATCCTGTTCTAGCTAATGCTGTGATCGGGAATGAAGATGCAGATCTAGTAGCTGTAGGCAGGGGAATGCTCAGAAATCCTTATTGGGCTCTGGAAGCTGCAGCTATGCTGAAAAAAGAAACAACCGTACCAACGCAATATACAACAGGCTTCTAATCGTATAGCAGCAAGAAAAGCCGTCACTTCCGATGCATTCGCATGGAAGTGACGGCTTTTCTGTTAAAATATAGGCTGATTATAAGTTTTACCCTCATAATCAGCCTATATTTCATCGCGAAACGGCAGCTTTGCTGCCAGAGGACGGCTATCGCCGTTTACGCTTGAAATATAGGAAAGGATATGATTTTTCCATCCTTTCTCTATATTTCTCTGAATGAAACGCGCTGCGCCGCCAAAGGACAGCGACAGCCGTTTCACCTTGCCAACTCGGTTATTCTTTCGGTTTGACCTTGAGCTCCTGCGCTTTCTCCAAATCTACATAGTTGCGGATAATGGATACTTCAACGCGGCGATTTTTCGCTCGGCCTTCCTCGGTGTCGTTGCTGGCAAGCGGGCGATTTTCTCCGTAGCCGCTTGCGGTAAATCTGGTCGGTGAGAGCTGTTTATTTTCAAGCAAAATGTCCATAAAACGTACAGCACGGGAGGTGCTTAAATCCCAGTTCGATCTGAAGAGATAGGTGTTAATCGGTTTGTTGTCCGTGTGTCCCGATACGATAATTTCGTAGTCCGGATACTGCTGGAGCATCGTGGCGATGGATGTGGCCAGCTCGCGTGAGTCTTCCTTCACTTCGGAGCTGCCGGATGCGAACAGCGCCTCATCGCTAATGGTAATCATGAGCTGAGACTGATTGAGCTTCGTCTCCAGGTCGGAGGTGAGACCATTTTTCTTAATATAGTCATCAATTTGCTTCTTAAGCTTCTCCAGATCCTCTTGCTCCTGCTTGATCAGCTCTTCACGGCGTTTTTGCGCATCGTCCTTCTCTTCATCACCGGCAGCCGGCTTTTGCGTTGAATCGCTAGGCGACGGTTTCTGCGTCTCTCTTTGATCTCCCGTAGTGATCGCTGCCGGATCAGTAAGCAAGCCGGTACCGCCAGTAAAGGCGATATTGAAGGCATTGCTCATTTCCTGGAATTTTTTTACGTCGACCGAGTTCATTGAATACAATACGATAAACAGTGCCAGCAGCAGAGTGAGCAAGTCGGCATAAGGAATGAGCCAGGATTCGTCAACATGCTCCTCATGTTCTTCGTGCCTATGCTTTTTGCTCAACGGCCCCTTCCTCCTTCTCCCTCATCTTCTCACGCTCGGTCGGAGTTAGGAATACCGACAGCTTTTGGTTGATTGCAATGGTGGATACGCCGGATTGGATAGAGAGCAAGCCTTCTACCATCATCAGACGGATTTGAACTTCAGCCTTCGACAGTCGTTTCAGCTTGTTGGCAAATGGATGCCATAATACATAACCTGTGAAAATACCAAGCAGCGTTGCGATAAAAGCACCAGCGATGGCGTGGGACAGCTTCTCAATGTCACTCATATCTGACAAGGCGGCAATCAGACCAACAACGGCACCGAGTACGCCGAGTGTAGGCGCATATGTACCCGCTTGGGTGAAAATAAGAGCGCCGACTTTATGGCGGTCTTCCGTAGCGGCAATATCCTCAAGCAGAACGTCGCGAACGAATTCCTGATCGTTGCCGTCAATAATCATCCGCATGCCGTTACGCAGGAAGTTATCTTCGATTTCATCTACTTTAGCTTCAAGAGCGAGCAGGCCTTCGCGGCGTGTAATGCCGGCCCATTCCATAAATTGAGTAATAAGTTTTTCACGTGAGGTCAAGTTCTGTGTGCCAAATACCATTTTAAACAGCTTGCCGGTTTTTTGCAGCTCTGACATGGGGAAAGCGATCATGACGGCTGCGACAGTACCCAAGATGATAATCATGTAGGCAGCAGGATTCAAGAGACTGGAAATCGGAGCTCCCTTAACCACCATCCCGCCAAAGATACCTATAATAGCTAGAATAATACCGATAATAGTTGAATTTTTCATTATGCACCCCGTCCAATACAATTTCGAAAGTTCTCTATCTTTATTATCGACAGAAGGGGGCAAGGAGATTAGACCTGAAAAGGATTTAAACAGAAAGGCATTAAAAATTGTGAAAATGAGGTAAAATGAATCATATAAATCAGTGAAAAGGTGGAACCTTATTATGGGCGTAAAGCATGCAAGGGAATATGCGGATATATTGAAGGAACTTACAACGGCAGTCAGCGCGATTGAGGACAGCTACTCCTTTTTTGAAATGGAGAAGGAGGAGTGGGAGGTGCTAGGGGAAGACGAAAAGCACGAGGTGATGGAGGCGTTGGCCGACGATGTGTTTTTCGGGCTGGGCGAGCAAGAGATGATCGAGGTGGGCGCAGGCAAAGTTTCCTACCACGCGAAGCATCATGTCATTGAGGTCGCGCAGGGCGATAATGTCACGCATATGGTACGGTTGATTTAGAGCATAAGGCCAGCAAGACATTTGGGGCCAGGTCTTATGGGGAAAAATCGGACTTTGCGAACGCTGTCGCTTCTTTACAACGAATGTCGATTCCGCTACAATAGGGTCTAACTTTAACAATGGAAGAATATATGACATCGTTTTTATGTAGAGGAGCACGCGATGAAGGACCGACAACCGATGCGAAAGATACCGGAATCGCTGGGCCTTAAGGGTGAGCGGCTGGCTGCCTTCTATCAGCCTATCTTGGCGATGGACACCAGAACCATAATGGGATATGAGGTGCTGGGCAGGGCTTGTGCAGGCGAGCGCGTACGCAGCTTGGGTCCGTTTTTTGGAGACGCCGCCATTTCGGTAGAGGATCATATTGTGGTCGATCGGATTTTGCGAGAGCAGGCGATGCGCAAGCTGGGTGCAGAAAATAAAGAGTCGCTGCTGTTTATTAATTTAAAGCCGAACTGGATTCATCGCTATCGGCAATCTGGCGAGCTGTTTACGCTGCAGTTGATTGATAAATACGGGATTGATCCACGCCGCATCGTCATCGAGATTACCGAGGAAAGCTTTAATGGCCCGATGGATGAGCTGCGCTCCATTGTAGATCTGTACCGTTCGAGAGGCTGCCTCATTGCGATTGATGATGTGGGGAGCGGATTCAGCAGTACAGATCGTATTGCCCATATCCAGCCTAATATACTGAAGATCGACATTCATATGATCAAAAAGAGCGCGACGCACAATGGTTATCTAGGCGCCCTTCGCTCCTTCTCCGCGCTAGCCGAGCAGATCGGAGCGTCACTGCTGGCTGAAGGTGTAGAGACGCGTCAGGATTTGGTGCGTGCGATTGAAGCGGGAGCCCGCTATGTGCAGGGCTTCTTCTTCTCCAAGGCGGAGCCGGAATTTCAGCGGGCGGATCGTTTCGCCGGAGCGCTTGAAGCCGAGCTTGCGGAATATGTCCAGCAGCGCTTGCGCTCCGAGACGACTTGGCAGAAGGAAGCGGCACAGCTTGCGGCCCTCATCGATAAGGATTGTATTTTCGGGCAAGAGAGCGATTTAGGCAAACCAGGGGAAGTCAATGGATGGATCACCGGTTTGCTGGAGCAGCTGCCGCCGGGCTGCGTTCGTATTTATTTGTGCCGGGAGGATGGCATTCAGCTATCTGCGAACTATTGCAGGGTGGGGGCTGGCGAGTGGGAGCGGCAGGATGAATATTACGGGGCGAACTGGAGCTGGCGTCCTTACTTCATTCCTACCATTGCGCAGCTGAGCGAGACTCAGCGTACCCTTGTGTCGCGTGCCTACGTCGATCTGGATACATGCGAATGGATTCGGACTGTATCCATTCTTGCTGGTCCCGGACTTATTTTATTTGCAGATATGAAGGATTATGAACAGCAGACGGACCGGCAACGAGAGGACGCTGCTTGCAGAACCACGACAGGATGAAAAATCCGGAGTCGTGGTTCTTTTGTTAATATATAGGAAAGGATATGATGGCTTCATCCCTTCTCTATATTTCTTCGCGAAACGATAGCTTTGCCGCCAAAGGACGGCTTCAGCCGTTTACGCTTGACTGGGAGCATATGCCATGATAAAGGTGGGGCGATGAGAAATGTATCATGATTTCAAGCTCATAGAAGGACGTCCAGTATCGATTCAAGTGAAAGATTATATGAAGCGTTTAATGATAAAAGGCGCGCTGCAGCCGCATCAGAAGCTGCCGTCGACACGTGAGCTGGGCATATTGCTCGGTGTAAGCCGCAATACGGTCATCGCCGCTTATGCGGAGCTGGCCGATGAGGGCCGTGTATATGCCCTGCAAGGCAAAGGTAATTATGTGTCAGAGGATTCGGCGGGAAGCGTCGCCCCGCCATCCTTGTCCTGGAAATTGCCGTGGAAGGAGCGGCTAAGCAAGCAGGCTTTGCTTGCAGAGGAGCTGGATCTCATGAAGCGCGGCATTCGCGCAGGCAAGAGTACGATTTCTTTTACGAGCATTGCCCCGGATCAGAAGCTGTTTGATCTGGATCATGTGAAGCAGGCGTTTCTGGGCCGTATGTCAGTGGAGGGCCATGTGCTGCTGAACTACGGCTATGCCAAAGGCTATAAGCCGCTGATAGAGTATCTGATGACATATATGGAGAACAAGGGCGTGGATGTGCAAGGCAAGGATATGCTCATTACGGCCGGCTTTACGGAAGGATTTGACCTTGTGCTGGCAGCGCTCCGGCCCAAGCACGGCGCAGTTATCTGCGAAAATCCGACCCATCATACCGCGATTAAAAATCTCAAGCTGCACGGCTTTGACATTAAAGGCGTTACGATGGAGCCAGATGGCATTCATTTGGGAGAGCTTGAACGGGCTTTGGAGGAGCGGGCGTTCGACTGTGCTTATTTCGTACCCTCCTACCATAATCCGACAGGCATTGTGATGTCGATGGAGAAACGGCTGGCGCTGATGCAGCTCATGAGCCGTTATAAAATTCCCGTCATTGAAGACGGATTTAATGAGGAGCTGCGCTACTCCGGAGCGCATGTGCCGCCGCTCATCGCTTCGGCGGGCAGCGGCAACAGCGTTATTTATATTGGAAGCTTCTCGAAGGTGCTGTTTCCCGGCCTGCGGGTCGGGTGGGTGCTTGCGGACCGCGAGCTGATTGATTATTTGGAGAGCATGAAGCGGGCCCGCAGCATTCATACGTCGACACTTGACCAATCGCTGCTCTATCAATATTTGCATAATGGCAATCTGCATAAATATTTGAAGCGTGCGCGGTCGGAATACAAGCGGAAATACGAGCTGACGCTGCAAACTTGCAAAGCTTTTGTTCCCTATCAGACGCTGTCGGGGGATGGCGGGCTGCATTTGTTTGTGACATTTCCGGAAGCCTGCAGCGTGCGTGAGCTTCTGGAGGCGTGCGCGCAGCAAGGCGTTATTTTTACCTTAGGCCATCCTTTCTTTACGGATGGACGGGGCAGCAATACGCTGCGACTAGGGTTTTCCCGCGTGGCGGATGAGGATATTGTGCGCGGTATTCGGATTATTGGCGATACGGCAAAGCAGCTGTGGGGCCTTGCATAAGAAGGAAGAGTTAGAGCGAAGCTGATACATTTTATTATTTTGAAAAGGGGATGCAGGCATTATGGTGCAGTATAACGTTTCACCGCTTGTAAAGAGCTTGCCCGCTTCGGGCATTCGCAAGTTTTTCGATATGGCCGGGCAGGATGAAAATATGATTTCGCTGGGCGTAGGCGAACCGGATTTTGCAACACCGGAGCGTGTGCGCGCCGCGTGCATACGAGCGCTGGAAAGCGGTCAGACGATGTACACGCCAAATGCCGGTCTAATGGAGCTGCGCGAGGAAATCACCGCATATTTGGAGAGCAGCTTTCGATTGAATTACGAGCCGAAGGACGAGATTTTGGTGACGGTGGGCAGCAGCGAGGCGCTTGATCTGGCCATGCGCACACTGATTTGTCCGGGCGACGAGGTGCTGATTCCGGTTCCCAGCTATATTGCTTATTCGCCCATTGTAGCGCTGCAAGGTGGCAGTATCGTAAACGTTGAGACGCATGAGCATGAGCAATTTAAGCTAACGGCACAATCGCTGCGGGCAAAAATTACCCCGCGCTCCAAAGTGCTGCTGATTAACTATCCGAACAACCCGACGGGGGCGGTCATGTCCTACGAGGATTGGCTCCCCATTGCTGAGCTTGTGAAGGCGTATAATCTGATCGTCGTTTCCGATGAGGTTTATGCGGAGCTGACTTATGAGAGCCAGCATGTAAGCATCGCATCGCTGCCTGGCATGCAGGAGCGGACGATCGTCATCAGCGGCTTCTCTAAAGCTTTTGCCATGACAGGCTGGCGCATTGGCTATGCCTGCGGCCCTGTAGAAATTATTTCGCAAATGCTGAAAATCCATCAATATACGGCAATGTGCGCACCTATAATGGGACAGATTGCTGCTCTGGAATCGCTGCGCAGCGGATTGGCCGACAAGGACCTAATGAAGGAGGCCTATAAGCAGCGCAGGGCGATGTTCGTGGGCGGCTTGCAGAAGCTGGGGCTTTCCTGCCATATGCCGCAAGGGGCATTTTATGCTTTTCCATCCATTGCCCATACGGGATTGAGCTCGGAGCAGTTTGCCTTTCGGCTCATGCAGGAAGCAGGCGTTGCTGTCGTGCCAGGGCATGTATTTGGCCCGGGCGGTGAAGGACGCATTCGCTGCTCCTATTCGGTATCGCCAGCGAAGCTGTCTGAAGCTTTGGAGCGAATAGGCTGTTATATGAGCCAGGTGGGGCAGGATGAATCCTTGCAGCAGATGCAGCAGTTGGAGCGGATTGGCGGTTGAAGGGAGCGGTGAGGAAGGGGTTAGGAAAGAAAGAAGAGGGGTAAAAGAGGCGCTAAGCTTCTTCCCCTCCTCCGTAGACCATGCAATGGAATTCCGCCGCGCCTTGCGGTGTTGGGCGGATATACGTATCGGTAATGCGGAAGCCTGCCTTCTTGTACACGCGAATAGCGCGTGCATTCCAGGTCAGCACCTCTAAATCCAGCTCGCTGTGTGGAGCACGTCGGCGAGCTTCCTCTATCAGCAGTTCAACAAAGTCGGTGCCCGAGCCCCTGCTGCAAAGCTGTGGATGCAGGCCGAGGCCAAGCCGCAGCACTTCATCCCCCAGCGGGAAAAACTGTGCAAAACCAACGAGCTCCCCATGGTCATCTAAAATAGCGGCGTATTGCTTCTGGCGAAGCTCGGGATCACCGAACTCCATTTCTGCTTTCTCCATAGCCTCCCATGCGGGCCATTGGTAGATGCCGTAAGGCGGTTCGTACCGCCAATCGCACAGCTGGCGGGCATGGGAGGCGTCCATTGCGGCAATCTTCCACCCGAATGGCGGCTGGGCGCCGTCAGGAGCAGCACTCGCATTTGTCATGATTACACAATCTCCTTATAGACCTCAATCGCGCGGGCACGTGAAGCCTTCAAATCTACAATGGCATGCGGCTGCGGCAGGTGGATTTGCTTATCGGACAGATGGGCAAGCTCAGGCAGCCAGCGTCTAATGTAAGTACCGCTCGGATCATGAGTTGCGGACTGCGTAGCCGGATTCATAATGCGAAAATACGGCGCGGCGTCGTAGCCGAGCGACGAGCTCCACAGCCAGCCGCCCCGGTTCAGCGTATTATCATAATCGGCCAGCTGGCGGCGGAAATGCTGCTCGCCCAGCGTAAACGGGCACAGCAGGTTTTTCGTCAAAAACATGGCGGTAACCATCCGCAGCCGATTCGGCATTTCGCCGGTTTCATTAAGCTGCTTCATAGCGGCATCAATAACAGGAATGCCCGTTTTTCCTTGGCTCCATGCCTCGAAATGCTGATCGTTCAGCCCAGATAAATCAAACTTCTGCTCATAGCGATAGAAGTCCTCATTGTATTTCCCTTGGTACAGAAAAAAATCCCGCCATGCCAGCTGCCTAATCCAAGATTCGGCTCCATACTGCTGCTGCGCTGCTTCATAGGCTTGCCTTGCTGACAGCGCTCCTGTATTCAAATAACGCGCCAAATGGCTTGTCTGGTTTTCCGCAAACTGGTCGCGGCTGCCTTCATAGCCAGCTAGGCGGCGGTTTAGAAATTGCTCCAGCGCATCGGCTGCACTCAGCGTTCCCGCGTCCGCCGTGCCAGATGCTCCCGCTACCCGCATAAAGGCTGCCGCAGCGGGATGCTCCCGAGGAAGACTGAAGCGCTCTGCTATGCTGGCATCTATATTTTTCAGCGTATCCAGCTGTTTCAGCGTTGTTTCGCCCGCAGGGGAATAATGGCTTTGCATAAAGGACTGCCACATGCGGTAAAAGGGCGTAAATACCTTGTAAGGCTCACTGCGCCTGGAAAACGTATGAAGCTCCTCCAAATCGGCGAGTGGCGCATCGTCGAGCGGCAGCCAGCGACGTCCCGTTGCGCGCACAACCTGCGCAGTCGCTTTGTCGCGAATACGGGCATAAGGCGTATAGTCCATGTGGACGAGCACCTCTTCAATGGGATGGGCCAGCAGCAGCGCTTCGGTAATGGCAGCGGGATCGCCGTAAAGCACATGCAGCTGCTCGCCCGCCGCCTTGTACTGTTCCAATAGGGAGGTGGCCTGGGACAGGAAGGTTCTGCCGCTGTGGCAAGAGAGCCGGTCACCGTCCGCCAGTGACGGGTCTATTATAAGCAGATGAAAGCCGCGCTGCCCAGAGCGGCGCACATAATCAAAACTGCGCAAATCGTTTGAACGCAGGTCTTTGCGGTGAATATATACATACATGGAAACGAGCCCCCTTGTGTCCGTGCTAGAAAACAGCAAAGCCGCAAGCTATTTGTCCGAAGACAAACAACTGCGGCTTTGCTGATTGAGACAGCAGCTTTTCGTTATGTAAGCGAAAAAAGCATGGCCTGGCTCTATTGCTCGCTTGCGTACTTGTCGTAAGCGTCTTGACTCATAATGCGTGTAGCTGACACGTAACGATCAGCATAATAAGACTCGCTAAGTTTGCTAATAATAACGCCTCTGCTCGAGGAAGCATGTGCAAACTTTCCATCTCCAACATAAATACCAACGTGGGAGATGCCTTTGCCGCTCGTGTTGAAGAATACAAGATCGCCAGCGATCAGGTCACTCTTCTTCACTTCACTGCCATCGTTCGATTGCGCTTGGGAAGTACGGGAAAGATCGATGCCCATTTTATCGAAAACATATTTCGTAAAACCGGAGCAGTCGAAGCCTTTCGTAGTTGTTCCGCCGCTTTGGTATGGTGTGCCGATCAGATCAGCGATAACACCGTCCATCTTCGAACCTGCGAACACGCTGCCTGCTTGGAAAGCAAGCATTAATACAAGACCAACGAGTAGTGCAGTTACCTTCTTCAAAATTTGAAACTCCTTCCGGTGCCGACGAGGTTAGCTGTGGGGTTCGGTTGTGAAGGTTCCCTATGATTTCCAAGACACTTGAATCAAGCCGTCCAAGCATCGAAATCAATTCACCCAAAGTGGTTCCCCCGTATTTCTATACCTTTGCGGTATAAAAAATTAGGCTGGTTTAATTTTGCTCTGCGCTAATAATTCGGTTTTTTCATGTGATTTCCTCCTATATGAAAGAATTTCTAATAATTCTCATGTAACCTTTTGGCTCAATTTTGCGTTAAAACAAGTTTCTTGCCTAATAAATGTTCGTTCCATCACCGTTCGCAAGCAAAAAAACATTTTGTCAGTTTATATGAGAAATAGGCAGCCAATATGCTAAGAATCGTACATATAGGCTAGAATTATAGCGTAAAATGAAGAATTAGAGAGTTTAGTCAGCATCAGTCTAAGGGTTGGTAAATGAATAGAAGCGTTGCCTGCAGAAGCTTTATAACATAAAAACCCCGATTGCGGCCTCTTGTCCGCAATCGGGGTTTTTATGAGAAGGACTTTAGAAAAATGAGAATACTAAATGAGAATTAGGGAGGGACGCCCTCATTTTTCTAAACCTAATTTCCTATTTATGGAAGTCAAAAGTCGTATAAAAGGGTCCTAAAAGGAGCCTGAAACGGTCTTAAAACGGTCTCAGCTTTGCTTCGATTGCAGGCAATCGTATTGTGCAGCGAGCGTCCATACCTTTAACAAGGTACGGAGCAGATGATAGGCTTGATGCATGATGAGCGCCAGTATTCCCGCCCAAGCATAGGAAAGGCCGGATACCAAGAGCGAAGCGGCGACAGCCAGCAGCCACATCAGTAGAGAGAGGCCGGCATAAGGAAAAAGATTTCGGAGCGCAATGCTGAGCGAGCGCATCGAGCCCGTGCTGGAGGCGGCGCCAAACTGCATGGCGAGCAGCAGCAGGTGAACGAGGAAGCTCCACAGCAGCCAACCGCCAAAGCCTGGCAGCGTGCTTTGCAGCAGCTCGCTCAGCGAATGGCCCTCCATTAGCAGCTTGAAGGCGCGAGGAAGAAGGAACCAGCCAGGCGCGAAAATAAGCAGAGTGCGCAGCCAATAGAGCAGCGTCACAGGCTTCCAAGCTTTGCGAATGCCTTGAAGGAACTGCGTTCCACCTTTTTCGTCCATATGATGCAGCGAGTAGAGCAGCCCTGCATGGAACAGCGGGCTCAGCAGCATGCGGGCGGCGAACAAGCCGCCCAGCAGCCATAGATAGGGGCTAATCAGATCTGTTTTTGTCAATTGAAACTGGGCTTCGCTGAGGAACAGCGAAACGGCCGAGTCCGACGGATGCTGGAGGGGAAAGCGCCGCAGCAGCGGCAGTACAGTCATATCAATAAAGCGGTAAAGGAAAAGTCCCCATAATAGCTGATACAGGAACAAAAGAATGACGATGTAGAAATGGCGGATGGCGAGCCGCCAGCCTTGCTTCATATGCTGCTTCATTTTTTACCTCCTCTCTACCAGCCTACGGATGCGAGCAAGCCTTCAATAAGCTTCGTCAGACCGAGGCTCCATCGAATGCGAGACTGCTCTGGCACTTCTGCGCGCATAAAATTGTTAATATGCCTATTGTCCAGAACATTGCTGTTTTTCGGATCAACCGCTACCCATGCGAGCGGAGCAGCGTGCATTACCTTGTACTCTATATGCAACTCGGAGGCATCCCATAGTTTAGTAGTTGTTTCGCCGTCGGTAAAGGAGAAGACGAGCGGTATGGACCCGTTATGCCCGCCATTACGCTTGATCAGCACGGTAGACTCATATTGGGTCTGGCCATCCTGCTCCACTTTATTCACTCGAATATCCTCTACTGAAAAATCCGCCATCAGGCTGCCATATACATACTGGTGAAAATAATCCTGCCATTTTTCCTTCGTAACCTGCTCGACGACACGCTGGAAATCGGAAGTAGTTGGATGCTTGAATTTGTATTTTTGAAAATAGGTGCGCATAATTTTTTGCATCGTCTTTGCTCCGACCTGTTTCTCAATGCCGACCAGCACAAGCTTGGCGCGCATGTAAACATTTTCCGCATACTCATCGCTATTGTGATAGGCCCATGAAGGCTGCTTAAGCGGGGCAGGAGCTGTAATATAGCTGGCTTCCATAGCTAAATTGGGTTCGACGCCATAGGCGTTCTCCATCACTTTATCCTCGGCATACGATGTAAAGCCTTCGTCGAGCCAAGCTTCTTCGAACTCGTTCGATGCGACCATCCCGTACCAATACTGATGACCGATCTCATGTACAACGGTTCGCTCCAAGCTGTAGCCAGGGTTATCGGATTCAGCAGCTAAAGCGGTTACGAGAGTTGGATATTCCATGCCGCCTGCGCCATTCGCCCCCTTTGGCGGAACGATGATGGACAGCGTTGAATACGGATATTCACCGTACCACTCCGCGTATTTGGACAGCGACGATTTCGCTGCATGCATATACCGGTCCTTCAGCCCCTCGTGGGTAGGGTCCAAATAAAGCTTAATGCGCACGCCCGGAATGCCCGTTCCTGACAAGGTGTCCTCCGCGTATATGAAGTCTGGCGAGGCGGACCAAGCAAAGTCATGCACATCCTCGGCATAAAAATGATAGACGCTTGTGCCATTTTGCGTCACAGCTTCCTTCGTCTGAATGCCGGTTGCGGCTACCGTAAAATTTTCTGGCACAGTAATCTGGGCGCTGTACAAGCCGAAGTCGCTGTAAAATTCTGAATCGCCATGATACTGATGGACGTTCCAGCCTTCATTAGTACGGCCGCGTGTGCCATCTGTTTCATAAACGGCAAGCTTCGGAAACCACTGGCCCGCCATGACGAAGCTGCCGGAATAGCCCATGCGTGCGAATACCTCGGGCAGTTTAACCTCGTAGGTCATGGCAAGCGTTATTGATTTGCCCGGTGCGACTGGAACGGGAAGGTTAAGCTTGGTCAGCGTATAATCGTCTGTATTTCCGTCATCGGGCTGGACATAATGCAGGCGGGGAAGCAGGCTCTCGCCCTCCAGCGTTTGCAAGGTGAGCAGCTTCAAATAACCTTGGCTGTCGACCGTAGCCTTGTCGCCGCGCAGTTGGCCGCCAGACTCGCGCATGAACGTCGATTTTTCGGATTGAAAGGCATTGGGATACAGATGAAAATACAGCTCGGACACCGTTTTTTTGCCTGGGTTCGTCCAAGTCACGGTCTGGGAGCCGTCCAAATATCGGATGTCCTCTCGAAGCGCAACGTGCATGTTGTATTGGACGACTCTTTTGCTGAGCGTCTGCACGGCATCAGGCTGGACAGAGTCGGGCTGCACCGGTGCTGCCGGGGCAGGCGGCTTGGCCGTTTGCGGTTCAGCCTGTGTGTCAGCTGGTATACCGGCCGCACGGCTTGGTGGAGCAGTGGTGGTGTGGGCTGCAGCGCTATTTGCCGAACCAGCAAGTGACGGATCTGAGGTGCCGGAGGCGTACGTATACTGGGATAGCCAAGCGTTGCCGAAGCCATGATGCAGCGACAGTCCGAGCAGGACAGCCGAGAGCATAATGAGCGCGATTCGTTTGAAAGGTCCTGGAGTCATTGAACGTTTCCCTCCCGTTGACAAGCATCTACAGCATGTATATGTCGGCTTGTACAGGAATAGTCTTGTGGATTTTTGCAGCGGCGCTGCTGAAGGCGTGTAAAGCGGAAGCCGCTTGCGGATACAGCAGGAAATTGTGCCGTGTGCGCTTGTGTTATTGCGGAAAAACGGTCAAAATGGAAAGGAGAGATTGGCTGCAAGCTGCTGCGGCATTACAATAGATGAAATGTGAAGAGAGGACGTGTACGAACGGATGGAACAGCAAGGACAACCGGAGAAAAAAGAAAAGAAATCACTCGCGCTTAACGTCGTGAGCAATAAACAGCATAAAGGCTTTGGTGCAGGCACCATTGATCTGAGCCAAGTATCCTGCGTTATTATTGATGCGGGCGTCGCTTATATCGACGACGGCGCAATGCATGCGAAAAGCAAAGTGGAGCGCGGCATCAAGTTTTCGCCTAATAAAGAGGATACACCGAATGGCCGCCAATGCTGGATTGTATGGGTTGCGGTAGAACGTGGAGAGAATGGCACGAACTACGCTGGCGCAACGGCTTGCGAAATGTGGATCGACACGGAAGCGCGCCGCGGCTGGAAAATTCTCGCCGACCATGTCAACAAGCTCGATCATGCGATTAAGCGCCGCTACAACTTGGGCGAGCTGGGCGCGGAAGAAAAGGCTGCGTTCCGCAAGCTGTTAATTGAGCATAATGAAGAATGGTGGACCAATTCTTCCGATGAGCTGAAGCAGGCTTTGGAGGCGTAGGCTTGCGTCTGCTTAATTAGCTGAACAGTTACTGAAGTAATGTTATAAGTCATTAGGGCAGAGGCGTTCTTAACTTGAACGCCTTCTTTGTCATGGTTGTGAGTAAATACAAAATATTATTATCGTATATTCTAATAAGGACGCTGACTTGTGTGTTCTTATTATAGATGCTTATCAAGGTTCTTATAGCACGTCTTTTAACCAATTATTGCGCAAGTTAAGGGAGTGTTCTAAAAAGCTTCTTTCTGATTGTTATTGGAGCTGTGTACCAAGTTATCAAGGAGATATAACTAAGGAAATTATCTTGACTAATCTGATTTTTATGTCTATAATCAGGTGTATACACCTGATTATATAAATGCCATGCACATTTAATTAGCTTGCGGATGTTGACTTATCCCTATACTTGTGGTATCATCTAGTGTATACACTAGATGATATTTAATATGTAATGGAATGAGGTCTAAAATGGCACGCCCTAATCGGTATCAGATTATGGATCTCTACAAGTCAGAAATTGAATTTGTACTTCAAGAATTGAAAAAAAATATTCTTAGCGTTTCTGATATGAATTCTGTTCTTTTTTCCAATCAATATAAATGGAAATTACCTGCATCAACAACAACTGAAGAATTTTTAGAGTTTCTTGTTGAGCGAAGAAAAATCTTGCGCCAAGTCGTAATTATTTTAGGTGGTAGAGAAATAATTAGATATGTATTTACTAACAGCCAACTGGATCACACCGAGTTTGCTGTTTCTTTATTTTCCAATCTGTATTTAAGCCATTATTCCGCAGTTACTTTACATGATTTGACTAATGAAATTGTAAAATCTATTTATGTAAACCGAGAACAGTCGGAAAAAAAAGGGGCACCTTCCGCGGTGTTGCTACAGCAGAATATAGATCAGGCATTTTTAAAGCCTATGCGACAAACAAATAATTTTTTTGATTTTGAGAGTCGCCGTATATATGTCTTGAATGGACGCTATACAAATCAGTTAGGAATTATAGAGAAAAATGGGCTGCGAGTGACAGATTTAGAGAGAACTTTGATTGACATTGCAGTACGACCGGATTATTCCGGTGGCGTTAATGAAGTATTGAACATTTATAGGAGTGCTAAGGGCTTAATTTCTGTAAACAAAATGCGGATGTACATTCAGAAATTAAAATATATTTACCCATATCATCAGGCAATTGGATTTTATCTAGAGTTAGCAGGATACAATGATACTGCGCTTAAATTAATGTCAAATATACCAGTGGAACATGATTTTTATTTAACCTACAATATTATTGAAAAAGCATATTCTAATCGTTGGAAGCTATACTACCCTCGAAATTTATCTTGATCATTTTTAAGAACCGCTTGAATTGTTCAAGCGGTTCTTAATTTATGCAGCAAGTATATGCAATTTGTTTTTATACAACAGATCTACTACATAGTTGAAGTAAAAATCAAACCCTTTGAATTCTGAGCCTACAACACTATCTCTTAGTTTGTTTTCATCTTGCTTATGAAACTCAAGTGTATCTGGAATTTTGGCTATTAGTGCAATGGGGACGTTTTTAGCTTGGAAGCATGCTTTTAAATGGCGTATAGTATCTGGATGGTTAAAATCGATATGTACTAATGAACTTTCTAATACCGTGTAGATATCAAAAAAATCTCTAGGTCGTGCTTTTCCGAAATTCTCTTCTTTTCCAATACTAACATTATATTCGGCCATCTGTTGGCACACTGCTCTTATTTTTCTAAAACAATAAGGGTTGGCGTATAAATAGGGACGATATATCCGTCAAGCTCTGCCATTGTAATATCCCCTAGATATTCATGCATTCCAAAATCTATTGTTATATTTTTCTTTGTATCACTCACTGAAATTGATTTATTTGTCAACCAAATAGGCTCATTCTTATGCGCTTCAAATTTATCATTTTCAATGACCTTGAAATTGGCTTCATATCCTGCCCAGAAATAGGGGGTTTTTGGAGTTCTCGTTTTAGGCTTGGATATCATTTTAACGTCGAATACTTTATAACCATTATCAAAAAAGGTTCTGGAAAGTACAAATTCAAGGCGTTGGCGTACTTCTTCTAGGTTGGTAAGGCCAATGCTTTCAAAATCCTGAGACATAGAAAAATCTAAATCAATTGAAGCGCGGGAGTTCATGCCATATCCAATATCTAAGGCATTTCCACCCTTTAAGACTAGAGTATCAAGGAGATCATCATCTGAGAAAAGAGCGATAATAGTCAAAGTTCTAAAACGTCGTAATTCTTCCAAAGATAAGGCCACTAGCAAATCCCTCAACTTCCTGATATTAGACATATATCTACATTTTCTCACATATAATAGCACTTTGTGAAGACTCTTCTAGCGGTTTCTTCTAATGAAAATTACATTGTTAATTACACTAGTAGCACAACAATCTTTTTTTAATAAGGTGCAGGGGATAGCCGAGGTTCCGGCGTCTATTATAACGGGAAGGGGGAGAGCAAGATTCAAGATGAAGCATGGTTAATAGCGCTCCGCGACGGCGGGCCTGCGGAATTCCAGTCATTCGTGCAGGAATATGGCGCTCATATATATAAAACGGTTTATGCTGTGCTTCATTCGCCGCATGATGCGGAGGATGTTACCCAGGAAGTGCTGCTGCAAATTCACCGCTCTCTCCCCGAGTGCAGGCTGGAAGGCTTTAAAACCTGGGTGACCCGCATTGCTGTAAACCGTGCGATTGATTGGAAGCGGAGCAAGGCACGCAAGCCGGAAGAACTGAGCGAATATGTGGACAATCTGGGACCGGACACCGATGGGCAAGGAACTGCGATGCCCGCGGAGCGCGCTGCGATCGAGCGCGAGGAAAAACGCTACATACGAGAACAGGTCGAGCAGCTCCCGGACAATTATCGCGAAGTCGTAAACGCCTATTATATAGAACAGAAATCATATGAGGAAATTTCGTCCTCAACCGGACTGGAGCGCAAAAGCGTAGAATCGCGCCTGTACCGGGCAAGAAACTGGATCAAGCGGCACTGGAGAAGGGAGGACTTTGAATGAGTCAACATGAGGAGCACAAGCATGGCGAGAGTTCGAGGACGAAACAGCAGGGCAAGCATGTGAATCATGTGGAGGCCTCCCTTCTGGAGCAATATGTGGCGAATTTGCTATCCGAGCCGGAACGCGAGCAGATCGAGCGGCAGCTTGCTGGCTGTGACGAATGCTTAGAGCGATTTATGCTCGTATTGGAGGCGGACATGGCGGGGAGCGCCCGTATGTCTGAGCCACATATAGCTGGAGCCAGTCCGTTAAAGCAGGCGATTGAGCTCCCGGATTTTGAACAGATGGGCAGTAGGCTCAGCAGGCAACTGTTCGGACCATCTGAATCAGAAAAACAGCAGCTGTCCATGCCGGGTCCGTTCCTTCAGGAGAAATCATACCGCCGCAAATCCTGGCTCCAGCATCCGGCAACCCATTATACCGCTGCGGCGGTCATTACCCTGCTGCTGCTCGGTACAGGCGTACTGAACAACATTTCACAGGAGCTTGAAAAAATAGACCATAGCAGACTGCAGCATAAAGAGGAGCAGCTCATCCGAGACAAGGAGCAGCGCGAGCCCTCCTGGTCGCAGCAAATGATGAATCGCACTTCCCACTGGCTGGACGGCATCGCCTCCAAACGGTTTAAATAACGAATGATGAAGGAGAGATTAAGGAATGAATAGGGAGAAAAAGCCCATCGTTGCGCTGCTGCTGTCCATGCTGCCGGGCTTCGGCCATGCTTATATGGGGCGTCCGATAAGATTTGTACTTTATGCAGCAGGAGGGTTTGGTCCGCTCGCGATTTTGATTATGATTTCAATCGTAAACTATATTGAAGATGACACGGGCTTTATTCTGTGCTTGATTTCGTTTCTATTCTGGGGCATCAATATGCTTGATATGATTGTAACGCTCATTGGCAGGCGGCAGCCGTATCCGAATGAAGCTGCTTATGGTGCAGGAGCGCCTCCAAGTCCAGATCAGATGTACAACAGCATGCCGCCGGGAGCGATGCACGCACAAGCAGACCTCTTAACCTACAGCGAGCAGAAAGAGCGCACGAATACGCTGCTCCTGTCCATCATTCCTGGCTTGGGCCATATGGCGCTAGGGCTGATGCAGCGGGGCATTGCGTTCCTCATTGCATCTATCGGCTTGTTCGCAGTTGTTATTTTTATATCGATGGTGACGGGGACGGAAGAGTTTCTTATTTTCCTGCTAGGCGTGCCAGTCATCTGGATTTACAGTATTTTTGATGCTTCACAGCAGCTGCAGCGCAAAAAACGGGGCGAGCCCTTGGAAGATCGACCGTTTTTCGAAGAGCTGGAGGAGTACATGAACAAGGGGCGCAAAAATAAAGCGCTCGCTGCAACGCTGTCGCTCTTTCCTGGCGCAGGGCATCTATATCTCGGGCTTCAAACACGCGGCCTGCAAATTATGGCTGGCTTTCTCGCCTCCGTCTACTTAATGGATGCGCTGCGGCTGTCGATGTTTCTATTCTTGATGCCGTTATTCTGGTTTTTCGCTTTCTTCGATGTCATGCGGCAGCTGTCGAGTGAACCACAGGAAGGCTTAAAGGATCAAGCGATTATTACGCAGTTTGCTCCTTATCAGCGCTGGATCGGCATCGCTCTGCTGCTGATCGGGCTGTATTTTATGGGTGATCGTGTTCTGGCCGAATACGCTGCGAATTATATTCCAAGATGGTATGCCCAGTATCAAAATATAAAATATAATTTGCCGACCGCGCTGGTAGCCTTTGTCATGATTGCTGCTGGCCTGCGCATGGCATTTGGCAGAGGGTTTCAACGAAACAAAGGGCTTCCCCCTAAGGATTGGAAACAGGCGGAATCGCTGCGGAAGGGGAAGAGCGAATGAAGCAGTGGCGTGTAGGCACGCTTTCGATGGGCGTTACCTTATTATTGATGGGGGTCGCTGTAGCGGTCTCCATCTGGAGCGGGACAGGGGCATACAATATGCTGCTATGGGTGGCGCCGCTTGTTTTTATTTTGCTCGGTGCGGAAGTTTTATTGTACATTTGGTTTGCGGGAAGCGAGCGGACGACGCTGCGTTACGATTGGATCAGCCTATTTATCGTTGGAATGATCGGGAGCTTCAGCCTTGCGATGGCGGGGCTGATCTCTACGGGGATATTGGACGAGCTTAGAGGGACGATGCGCCAAATGGAGCGGACGGCACTTATTGAGTCGGCGCCGATCTCGGTGCCGGAGAAGATCGATAAAATCGTCGTACAAGCGCTCCGTCCAGTAAGTGTGGATCAGGTGGATGGAGGAAAGGTGCAATTGCTGGGGCAGGTGCAGTACTGGGCTGCTGAGCCGATTGACACTTCGGAGCAGCTGGTTAGCACAAGCGTAATAGGAACGGTCATGTATGTCATGGTCGGCGAATTTGAGCGGCATAATGGTCCGCTTCAGTCGAATATGTATAACGCTCAAATGACGCTGGTATTGCCAAAGTCGATTAAAATAGAGCAACGCGGGTTTTAAGAACTCATCTGACTATATAAAAGAACCTTAAAAGCGCCTGCCCCGATTGTTGTCGGGAGCAGGCGCTTTTAAGGTTCTAGCGGGAAAGCGGCAGCCAGTCAAGGACGCGCTGGATATTGCGATCCCAGTAGCCCCACTCATGCATGCCCGGCTCCTCGTCATAGGTGAGAGTCAGCCCGTAGTCCTCCATCGCTGCCTTGAAGCGAAGATTATCCTCATACAGAAAATCTTCTGTCCCGCAGCATTGATAAAACTTCGGCTGTTGTTCAGGGGCAAGCGCAGCTGCAGAGGCTAAAAGGTTAAATAGATTGCTAGGCCCGGCTTCGAGCTTCTCCATACTGCCGTACAATCGTCCAAACTCGCCTTCATCCGTATAAGAGAAGTCCGGGTGCTGGAGACGGCTCGCAACATCAAGCGCGCCAGAAAGGCTTGCCGCAGCGGCAAAGCGCTCAGGATGATGCAGTCCCAGCTTGAACGCGCCGTAGCCGCCCATCGAGAGGCCGGCGACAAAGTTGTCTTCCCTGCGGGCTGACAGCGGGAAGAAGGAGCGGGCCACCAGCGGCAGCTCCTCGCTTACAAAGCTCCAGTAGCGTCCGCCCTGCTCCATATCGGCATAGAAGCTGCGATGCACGCCAGGCATGACGACAGCGATTCCTTTGCTGGAAGCATAACGTTCAATACAGGTATAGCGCGTCCAAGCGGTATGGTCATCGGATAGCCCATGCAGCAAATACAGCACCGGATATTTGTAATCCGTTTCTGCCTGGCGGGTAGAAAGGTCAGCTAAGGACGGCTGTGGCAAAATAACCGACATGCCGGTCGAGAAGCCAAGCTTTTCCGAGAAAAAATCACATTGAAACAAGGCCATTGCGATGGAACCTCCTTGACCCAGCGTTTATTTAATGCCGGAAATCGAATAATTCTCAATAATTTGCTTCTGGAAGAAAATAAAGACGATGACAACCGGCAGCACCATGAACGTGGAGCCTGCCATTTGCAAAGCATAGTTGCTGCCATGCTCGCCCTTGAGCAAAGCGAGTCCGACGGACAGCGTGTACAGCTTCTCGTCATTGGCAATAATAAGCGGCCACAGGAAGCTGTTCCAGCCGCCGATAAACGTCAGAATGCCTTGAATGGCCAGAATAGCTTTAGAGATCGGAAGCACGATTTGGAAGAAGGTGCGAATTTCGCTTGCTCCGTCCAAGCGAGTTGCTTCCAGCAGCTCGTCGGGAATCGTGGACATAAATTGGCGGAATAGAAAAATGCCGAATGCGCCAACAAAGCCTGGAAGCACGATACCTACCATCGTATTCGTTAGATGCATTTCATTAAGCAGCAGGTAGACAGGAATCATCGTTACCTGGCCGGGAATCATCATCGTTGCGAGTACGAGATAGAACAGCTTATCTTTGCCTTTGAACTTGAACTTGGCGAAAGCATAACCAGCCATCGCATTTAGGAACAAGCCGATAAAGGAGAAAAAGACAATCAGCAGCGTGTTGCTCAAATACGTGCCAAAATGCATATTGACGAACAAATTGCTGAAGTTTTCGAACGTAATATTTTTCGGCCATAGGGTTGGAGGCAGCTGCTTGACCTCGCTCTCTGTCTTGAATGCCGACATAATCATCCATGCGAACGGAAGCATCATTACTATCCCGCCGCCAGTCAGCAAAATGCCGAGCAGCCATTGAAGGGCTGTGCCTTTTTTTGTTTTCAGTGCCATCTGTATTCCCCTCTCCTTTCTTTAAACGTCTGTTTCCTTGTTCTGGAACTTGAATTGAATAAGCGTAATGATAATGATCGAAATAAATAGTATAAAGGATCCTGCCGCAGCATATCCGAATTTGCTGTATTGGAAGCCGTTGTTGTAAATGAACAAGGCTACGGACATCGTGCCGTTAAGCGGTCCGCCTTTAGTCATAATGAGCGGCTCTTCGAAAAATTGAATCCAGCCAATCATCGTGGTAATGGATACGAAGAAAATAGCATAACGCAACAGCGGAAGCGTAATCGTCCGCATTTGCTGCCAGCTGCTGGCTCCGTCAATTTGTGCAGCCTCGTAATAAGAGCGTGGTATGCCCTTGATAGCGGCAATAAAAATAAGCATATTCAGTCCGATCGCCCGCCATAAGGCAAGAATGATCAGCGAGATTTTAGCTATAATCGGGTGCTGGAGCCACTGGACATCGGGAAGATGCACAAGGTTCAGCAAATAGTTGAACAAGCCAAGCGATGGGTTGTACAAATAAGTCCATACGACCGCAACGGCAACGACGTTGGTCACGGACGGCAAATAATAAATGACGCGGAAAGTCGTAAATATTTTTGATCTGCCGAAGTTAATCAGCAGTGCAATCGCAAGCGACAAGGCGATAACCGAAGGAACGCCAATAATGACATAATAAAGCGTATTGGTAATCGCTTGTACAAATAACGGATCAGTCAATACGTCCAAGTAGTTTTGCATGCCTACAAATGAAATGTTGGAAAAATCGGCAAGGCCGGCGAGATCCATATCGGTGAAGCTGATGACGAGTGCAATAACGATAGGCAGCAGGGAGAACATAGCGAGCAAAATCAACGTTGGCGCTATAAAGAAATAAGGTGTTTTATTATTCAATATGCCTTTCATCGGCTAAGTCACATCCTTTAAATTTACGCTTTTGCGCAAATGGACAATAATAGGGATAACCGACAGCCCTATACAAAAGCAGCTGCCGGCTAAAAGATTATTTAATTAATTTCTCAGCTTCAACGTTCAAAGCATCCATTTGCGTCTGCACGTCAGCGTTAGCGCGATAAATTTGCTCAAAGCTGGCTACATATTTTTGTGAAATTTGATCATAAGCAGTAAGAGCTGGTGTTGCTTCAGCATGCTTAAGCTGCTCCCCAATGACTTGAAGGTTAGGATCAGCAGTCATAGAAGCATCTTGCCATACGCTTTGTACAGCTGGAAGCGCATCGGACAGCTCTTTCCATTTCAACTGAACTTCTGGCTTGCTCATGTAGGCAATAAACTTCACTGCCGCTTCTTGATTTTTGCTGTATTTGAATACAGTCAGATCTGAGCCGCCGAGAATCGAGTTGTTGTTCACCGAACCGGATGGAAGAACAGCGGTTGCCCATTTACCCTCGATATCCGGCGCTTGCTCTTTAATCGGCTTGATCATCCAAGGTCCGCTGATGAACATCGGGATAACACCGTCGCCAGCAAAGCCTTGAACAGCATCAATGCCGAGATCTACAGGAGAAAGCTTCTCTTGATAGAAGCTGCCTACATATTTTACAGCGTCAACAAATTCCGGCTGATTGAACAAAGGTTTATTTTGCTCATCAAAAATCTTGGAACCGTTCTGGCGGGCAAACATAATGCCCAGAGTCGGCTCTCCTGGAACGAGGTCAATGCCGTATTTGCCTTCGCCGCGCGCAGTCAATTTCGTTGCCGCATCCTTCAGCTCATCCCAAGTAGCAGGCGCTTTGTCATAGCCTACTTCTTTCAGCAGGTCGGTGCGATAGAACAGGACGCGAGTTTCAGCATACCAAGGAATACCGTACGTTTTGCCGTCAAATTGCGTTGTTTTTACGATACCCTCGAAAAAGTTCTCAGGTTTAAATTCAGGATATTGGTCGATGTAAGGCGTCAAATCAAGCAAAGCGCCAGCATTTGCGAATTCCGGCATCCAGGAAGTACCCATTTGCAGCACGTCAGGACCGGATTTGGAAGCAACAGCTGTCAGCAGCTTGTCATGCGCCGAGCCCCAAGGGATAACCTGTACATCGACTTTAATGTTCGGATTGTCTGATTCGAATTGCTCGGAAATAGTTTTGAGCGTCTGTTCTTGGTCACCCATGCCCCAAACTTTAATGGTAACGGGCTGATCGCCAGTAGCAGCCTCGCCTGTTGTATTTGTATTATTGGATGTAGAGCACGCTGTCAAAATACCTGAAAGCAGCATTGTACTAATAAGTGCAGTTTTAACGGATTTATTAAACATGTCAATCTTCCTCTCTTTAAGAAGCTGTGATTTTAAGGTGCATTAGCTTAAGTAAATGATGACTCTATTGTTGCCGATTTATGCAATGGCGCTGGCAGTTAAGCAGCTGGCTTCCCTCTGAACATATGCCTTAAGCGACATGCCTCCTCTCCCATATTCCTGAAAAGCTCCCCTTAGTATATAAGCCTGATGAAACATAGAAACGTTTCGATTTTAGATTATACGCGAATGCATCAGGAGATGCTAGTAACCGTAGAAACGTTTCGATGTCATTATAAAACAGAATGTAATCGTATTCAACACATTTTTTTCAGCTATTGAAATTTGCTTCTGAAGCGTTAAAATGATAATAGAAACGTTTCACCTACTTGGAATTCGGGTAATGGAGGCAATTGACGGAAAGATGAAAACGTTCTATAATCCTTTTAGTTGTAAAATAGAAACGTTTCGATTGATTTCGGCAAATGCCGCCAATCTGCATCAACTTCGCGGGTATTAGCTGTTTATTATGCGTTTATTGATGAAAGCCTATGTATACAAATAAGCAAGCGTAAACGACTGAAGCCGTCCTCTGGCGGCAATGCTACCGTTTCGCGGTGAAATATAAGCTGATTATAAGGGTGAAACTTATAAATTCTTATATTTTAAAAAAGTCAGGAAAGTGAGTGATGACCATGACAGCAGCAAGCAGAAGCAGCTTTCAAGTAGAGGCCGGACAACTATCGTTCACCTTTCTCAGCAGCGGCGATCTTTATCAAATTACCCATAACGACACCATGATTAATCAACTTCTATCCAATGCGGTAGACGGTTCACTAAATAATATATATTTGCGTTTGCACCGTGAATCTGGCATTGTAGCCGTTCCTTTGCTTGGCGTGCGCTCGAATAGCCGTGTCTCCTATAGTGCAAGTCAAGTTGTGTGGGCGGGAGAAGCAGAAGGTGTTCGTTACCAGGTGCGTTTTCTACTATCGGAAGCAGGCGTATGGTTTTGGGATGTGTTGGTAGCCGGCAATGGCGAGATGGTCGATGTCATCTATGGTCAAGACATCGGTCTTGCTGACCAAGCCGCCGTTCGCAGCAATGAAGCTTATCAATCGCAATATATTGACCATTCCGTATTTGAGGATGAGCGGCGCGGTTATGTCGTTTGTTCCCGCCAAAATATGCCGCAGCGCGGAAGCTTCCCTTATTTGCAGCAAGGAGCATGGACAGGCGCAGCTGGCTATTCGACAGACGGCTTCCAATTCTATGGCCTAAGCTATAAGGAAACGGATATAGCTGAAGCATTAATGAAGCCATCGCTGGCCAATGAGGTTTACCAATATGAATTTGCCTACACGGCTCTGCAAGCGCCACTTGCCAAGCTGGACGGCGAGCTGAATGTTGTTTTTTACGGCTTATTTAAGGAAAATCATGCGGAGGCGGTAACCTCGCTAGCCTTTACGGCTGAAGTACAGCGAGCGTGGGAGCAGGTATCTGCTGCGCCTGCTTTACAATCGCAAGAGGCGAATCCGGTGCGCAAAGCGGCGGCTATTGGCTCTCCTTTGCAAACCGTATCGATGACGGCGGAAGAGATTAACGGCTTGTTCCCTGAGCGCTCGCAGGAGGAGTATGCGGGAGAGTCTCTGCTTTCTTTTTTCACTGCGGCCCATGAGCATGTTGTATTAAAGGAAAAAGAGCTGCTGGTCGAGCGTCCGCATGGCCATATTCTGATGACGGGCGGCAATGACCGCTTGAACACGCATGTTCTGACAACAACCTCTTATATGTACGGTCTGTTCAACTCGCAGCTGGTTGTAGGCAACACAACGTTCCACAAATGGGTGACGAATGCCCGCAATGCGCTGAATGTGCCGAAAACGTCGGGACAACGCATTTATGTAGAGCTGGATGGCGTATATCGTCTGCTTACGATGCCGTCGATGTTTGAAATGGGCTTTAACTTTGCAAAATGGTATTACAAAACGTCAGATGATCTCATCATCATTACGAATTATACAACTGTAGATACGCCAGAAGTTCGGATGCATGTCCGTTCGACAAGCGGAAGGAAGCACCGTTATCTGGTCACGAACCAAGTGTCCATGAATGATAATGAATATATTTTGCCGTATCATATGAGCGAGCATCAGGATGGTCTAGAATTTACGGCCGATTCGGCGGCACTAAGCTCAGCTGTATATTCGAAGCTTCGCTATCGGCTGCGTGTGGATGGAGCGGAAATGACCGTTGCGGATGAGCAAAAGCTCGTAACGGGAATGGAGTCAGGCGGCGCATCGCTGGTCGTTCTGGAGCTCGGGGCTAGCAGCGAGTGGTCATTAACCGTGCAAGGATTGCTGCAAGGTGAAGAGCTTCCAGCGAAATCCGCTAGCGTAGAGGATGCGGAAGCGCAGGCGCGGGCCTATCGTGCTTTTTACAAGCAGGTTATGAATGGGTTCCAGCTAACGCAAAAAGGCGGCAATACCGCTGAAGTGGACAAGTTTAATACGCTGGCATGGTGGTACACGCACAATATGCTCGTCCATTATTCGGTACCGCACGGCTTGGAGCAATATGGCGGCGCTGCTTGGGGAACGCGGGATGTTTGCCAAGGGCCGACTGAATATTTTATGGCGATGCAAAATTACGGTGCGGTTCGTGAAATATTGCTGACGGTCTTTTCCCATCAGTATGAGGAAGACGGCAATTGGCCGCAATGGTTTATGTTCGACAACTACGTGAACGTGCAGCAGGAAGAAAGCCATGGCGATATTATCGTATGGCCGCTCAAGGTGCTCAGCGACTATTTGACAGCGACGCAGGATTATTCTGTGCTGGAGGAGCAGATTCCTTATACGACGAAAAAAGGCTTTGCTTTCACGTCGCATACGGCATCGCTGCTTGAGCATGCGCAGAAGGAAATCGCCTATATTAAGGGGCATTTCCTGCATGACACCCATTTGTCCTCCTATGGCGATGGCGATTGGGATGACACACTTCAGCCTGCCAACGCCCAGCTTAAGCAGTATATGGTGAGCAGCTGGACAGTAGCGCTTACGTACCAGGTGTTTACGCATTTGTCAGCGGCGATGCAAGCGCACAATAGCGATTGGGCGGCAGAGCTTGGCACACTGAGCGAGGGCATTAAAGCAGACTTCAATCGTTACATGCTGCAAACCGATGTCATTCCTGGCTTCTTGTATATGGAGCAGCCAGAGCAAGCGGAGCTGATGCTGCATCCATCGGATGCGGTGACAGGCATACAATACCGCCTGCTTCCAATGACCCGCAGCATGATTGCCGAGCTGCTTACGGCTGAGCAGGCCGAGGCGCATTATGACCTCATTAAGCGAGAGTTATATTGTCCGGATGGCGTGCGGCTGATGAACCGTCCAGCGAAATATACCGGCGGTGTAAGCACGCATTTCAAGCGTGCTGAGCAGGCGGCGAACTTTGGGCGCGAGGTAGGGCTGCAATATGTACATGCCCATATCCGCTATGTAGAAGCGATGGCTAAGCTCGGTAAGGTAGATGAAGCATGGAATGGACTTGCGATCATTAACCCGGTCGGCTTGAAGGACGCTGTCCCTAATGCGGAGCTTCGCCAAAGCAATTCCTATTTCAGCAGCTCGGACGGCAAGTTTAATAC
Organism: Paenibacillus sp. FSL H8-0537; assembly: GCF_038051995.1. NCBI lineage: Bacteria > Bacillati > Bacillota > Bacilli > Caryophanales > Paenibacillaceae > Paenibacillus > Paenibacillus sp. FSL H8-0537. The sequence continues at coordinate 231,983 of NZ_CP150290.1, forward strand.
GCGTTACGAGGCGCAGGAGCGTTTTGCCCAGCTGCGTGACGGCTCTGCTCCGGTTAAAGGCGGCTGGAGAATTTATTCCAGCGGGCCGGGAATTTATATGAACCAGCTCGTAGCCAATGTGCTTGGTATTCGCCAAGTGCAAGGCAAGCTGATTGTTGATCCGGTGCTGCCGCAGTCGCTCAATGGCCTGCGATTCGATTTCGAATATCAGGGCATTCCAGTTACCTTCGTCTACCATTTGCAGGGCGATGGCAATGCGACCGTGAAAAGCGTGAAAATAAATGGAAATGAAATGGAAGCTGAATTCGGCTCCAATCGTTATCGTACAGGCGGAATCGAAATTTCTCCGCAGCTGTTGAAGCAGGATCAGTCTGGCGAAAAAACGATTATCGACATTTTCATGTAAGGAATGGTGTACGGCGATTCGTTTTGGATCGCCGTATGCACATAAGGCGATCCAACTTTAGTCTGTTATGATATAGTTAATTAATCAGGAATAATTTAAAATATAAGTGTTTATAAGTTTATATGCCTTTAATAGGCTTTTATATGTTTTAGGCTTACATTTCTCCGCGAAACGAGCTTTGCTACCATAGGTAGCTGCATCCGTTTACGCTTGAAATCTAAGAATAATAAGGGATAACTCTTATTATCAGGCTTACATTTCTACGCGAAACGAGCTTTGCTACCATAGGTAGCTACAGCCGTTTACGCTTGAAATCTAAGAATAATAAGGTGTAACTCTTATTATCAGGCTTACATTTCTACGCGAAACGAGCTTTGCTACCATAGGTAGCTACAGCCGTTTACGCTTGAAATCTAAGAATAATAAGGGGTAACTCTTATTATCAGGCTTACATTTCTACGCGAAACGAGCTTTGCTACTATAGGTAGCTACAGCCGTTTACGCTTGAAGTAACAGATTGGAGAGAGTGCAGTGGTCAGTATTAAAGATATCGCTAAGAGGGCTGGTGTCTCGATATCGACGGTTTCCTACGCGCTGAATGGCAGCCCAAAGGTGACATCGGAGACATGCGCCAAAATTTTAGCTATAGCCAAAGAGTTGAACTACGTGCCGAACGCAGCTGCCCGAACGCTTAAGACGCGTGAGACTAAAATTATTGGCGTATATTTGACCGACTTCAGTGGGGCCTTTTACGGGGATTTGCTGCAAGGGGTGAATGAAATGCTGCACCGCAAAGGCTATGATACGATCGTATGCAGCGGCAAACGTTCGCATCGCATGCTTCCTGAGCGGATGATTGATGGGGCAATTGTGCTCGATGCCACGTTCGATAGCGATGAGCTGCTGCGCTATGCGGCGCTGGGACATAAAGTAGTCGTGCTCGACCGCGAGCTGAACCACCCGAACATCAATCAGGTGCTGCTTGATAACAAGGCAGGAGCTACTCTTGCGATGGAGCATTTGCTGGATCGGGGCTTTCGCAAAATCTATGCCATTATGGGTCCGGATGAGTCCTATGATGCAGGTCAGCGGCTGCAGGCGGTCAAGCAGGCGGTGGAGCGCTGCGATGACTTAACGTTTAAAGCGATTGAAGGCAGCTTCCGCAAGGAATCCGGCGAGGAAGCGGCAAAAAAAATATTAGCTGAGTATACGGAGCCAGCTGCTGTTTTTTGTATGAACGATGAGATGGCGATTGGCGTACACAACTATGTATCCCAGACAGACTATGTCGTGGGGGAGCATATTCATATTATCGGTTTTGACAATGTGGAGCTGGCGTCGTATATGCAGCCAAAGCTGGCTACGATTGATTATTCCAAACATAAATGGGGAGCGCTTGCATCTGAGCAGCTGCTGAAAATCATAGCTGGAGAGCCGGTCGAGAACGAGCGAATTTATGTGACGCTGGTTGAAGGCGACTCTGTTGGGATAAATAAAGAGGCTAGCGCTGGGCGCTAGCCTCTTTCCTTGTTGCCATGCAGATCAAATGCAACTATCATATCCTACTTTGTTTGCTCCGGCTCCTCGAACGTCATGCCCTTCAAGTCGACGGTCACTTTCGTCATCGAAAGCGGCTCATTCGGGCGATCTTGGCTGTTCGTTGGTTGGTTGACGATTTCATCAACGGCATCCATGCCTTCAATGACGGCTCCGAAGGAAGCGTATTGGTTATCAAGCGTTGGCGCATCTGCTACCATAATGAAAAACTGTGAGCCGGCGGAATTTGGTTCACCCGTTCTCGCCATGGAGATTACGCCGCGCGTGTGCTTTAAATCATTTTGAAAGCCGTTTGATGTGAATTCCCCAGGAATGGAGTAGCCAGGACCGCCAGCTCCTGTTCCGTCCGGGTCGCCGCCTTGAATCATGAACCCTTGCATGACACGGTGAAAAATCAACCCGTCATAATAGCCCTTTTGGACAAGTGATATAAAATTGTTAACTGTATTCGGTGCAATCTCCGGGTACAGCTCAACTTTAATAGTGGTGTCATTGCTCATTTGAATCGTTACGAGCGGATGCTTGTCCGAATCAAGAAGATTGGCCGCCTGGTCTGGTGATGGCTCGGCCGATGCAGCGGGCGTGGAAGACGCGCTGGACGCGCTTGCTGCCGTTCCAGCGGCTCCTGAGCTGGAATTGCTGCCTGCATTGCTTCCTGCACCACAAGCGGATATAACAAGCATCATAGCTGCCATAAGCAGTAGCAGCGAAAAAGCTTTTTTAGTGCTTTTCTTTTTCAACATGTAAATGGTTCCTCCTAAAAATAATGTGGAGACGCAGCATTAGCTGCAGTCTGATCGGGTTAAAAGCTATTCCAAGTGTACTATAGCTGAATTGGAAAATAAAGCATAACAGCAAGAACCTCCGCCAGCGTCCAAGGAGCGCCAGCGGAGGTTCTTGCTGTTATGCGTAAGTTAACCTACTACGTTGTAGGCCATGATCCAGATGGAGCCTGCAACGATGGTGAGCAGGATGACGAGCCCGAATATGAGTGCCATCGTATTGTAACGCGGCTTTTCCTCGTCTCTTAAATGCATGAAGAATAACAATTGAACGACGAACTGCAAAGCGGCCATAATCAGAATGACGATTACCGTCAGCTGCTTGCTTAGCATACCGTTCATGACAATGACAATCGGGATAATGGTCAAAATAATCGACAATACAAACCCGATGACATAGGATTTCATGGAACCATGTGTTTCATGAGACGGGGAATGCGAGTTGTGGTTATCCATGCTACATCACCCCCATCAGATAGACGACCGTAAGGACGAAAATCCATACGACGTCCAAAAAGTGCCAGTACAAGCTAATAATATTAACCTTGCGCTGTGTAACTGGCGTAATGCCGCGACGGTACAGCTGAATCATCAGCGCCGTCATCCATACAATACCGACCGATACGTGAAGTCCGTGTGTACCGACGAGTGTGAAGAAGGCTGACCAGTAAGCGCTAGTGCCAATTGTTACGCCTTCGTGTACCAGCTCGATAAACTCGCTAACCTCCAAATAGATGAAGGCAAGACCGAGAACCGCAGTAACAGCGAGCCAACCAATGAGGCCCTTCTTATTGCCTTTGTGCATTTGAAGCACAGCGATACCGCTTGTGAAGCTACTTGTGAGCAAGATGAATGTCTCGGCGATAACGCCAGGCATCTTGAACATCTCGGCGGCCGTAGGACCGCCATCCGTGCTGAATCGAAGAACGACAAATGTTGCAAATAGCGTACCGAATAAAATAACGTCGGTAATCAGAAACATCCAGAAGCCGAATGTTTTGAGTGATTCATGTTCATGCTCATGGTGCTCGTCATGATGACCGTGGCCGCCATGGCCGTGCTTGTCATGACCGGTTACTGCTTGTGCCATTATTTTGTCCCTCCTAATGCGGCTTCCGTCCGCTCGATCTCATCTACAGGAATGTAGTAGTCGGTATCGTAGCTGAAGGAACGTGCCAGCATGCAAATGGCAATGCCGATTGCGCCAGGTATAATCATCCATTTCCAATCCCAGACGAACCCGAAGCCCATAACGAAGAAGGAAACGGATATCAAAAATGGAATGGCAGAGTTTTTCGGCATATGAATCGGTTCAAGTGGAGCAAGCGGCTTAGGCTTTCCGCCATTTGCCAGACGCTGCTTCTCTTCCCACCAAGCATCCTCGCTCTCTACAACCGGAACTCTTGCAAAGTTATAAAGCGGTGCAGGAGATGGAATCGACCATTCCAGCGTACGGCCATCCCATGAATCGCCGTTTGGCTCTTTTTTGTAAAACTTGATGCTGTGCGCGATTTGCCATACTTGGAACAGGAACGCCAGACCCATAATAAACGCGCCGACAGTGGAAACGACGTTAAGCGGCTGCCAGCCCATATCAAAGTTGTATTCGTTGAAACGACGGGTCATGCCCATCAGGCCAAGCGCGTACTGCGGCATGAAACAAACGTAGAAACCGATGTTCCACAGCCAGAATGCCCATTTTCCAAGGCCTTCATGCAGCTTGAATCCGAACATCTTCGGCCACCAGTAGTAAAGTCCGGCGAAGTAACCGAATACGACGCCCCCGATCAGCACTTGGTGGAAGTGGGCAATCAGGAAGTAACTGTTGTGGAACTGGAAGTCAGCAGGGGCGACGGAAAGCATAACCCCAGTCATACCGCCGACGACAAAGCAAGGAATAAACGCGATCGTCCAAAGCATTGGCGTTGGGAACGTCAGCTTGCCTCGGAACATCGTAAACAGCCAGTTAAATACTTTAACGCCTGTAGGAATCGCAATAAGCATCGTCGTTATGGCAAAAAAGGCATTGACGTTCGCGCCGGAGCCCATGGTGAAGAAGTGATGCGCCCATGTAAAGAACGAGAAGAAGCTGATCGACATGAGGGCGAATACCATGGATTTGTAGCCAAACAGCTTTTTCTTCGAGAAAGCCGAAACGATTTCAGAGAAAATACCGAATGCTGGCAAAATAACGATATAAACTTCGGGATGTCCCCACATCCAGATGAGGTTGATGTACATCATCGGATTACCGCCGCCATCGAGCGTAAAGAAGTGAGCGCCGAAGTAACGGTCAATGAACAGCAGGAACAGTGTAACGGTCAAGATTGGGAAAGCGAACATAATCGTAATACATGATGAAAGGACGGACCAGACAAACATCGGCATTTTCATCAGCTTCATGCCTGGTGCGCGCATTTTCAAAATCGTTACGACAAAGTTAATGCCGGTGGCCAAGGAGCCGATACCGGAAATCTGAATGCCCCAAATATAGAAATCCTGTCCTAGACCTGGGCTTCCTGACAGCTCAGAGAGCGGTGGATAGGCCAGCCAGCCTGCATCCGGCGAACCGCCGATAACGAAGGAAACGTTAAACAGCATGGCGCCAAAGAAAAACATCCAAAAGCTGAGCGAGTTCAGGAATGGATAGGCGACGTCGCGCGCGCCGATTTGCAGCGGCACAACGATATTGAATAAGCCGAACATAAGCGGCATCGCCATAAATAAAATCATAATGACGCCGTGCGTTGTAAAGATCGCATTATAGTGATCGGCGTGGAGGAACTCTACCTGCGGTACTGCGAGCTGCACCCGCATCAGCAGGGCATCGACACCACCACGGAAAAGCATGAGAATCGACGCGATAATATACATAATCCCGATCCGTTTATGATCGACGGTGGTCAGCCATTCCGTCCATAGCCAGCGCCATTTTTTGAAATACGACAAGGCGAATACGACAGCAACCATGGACAAGCCGATGGATACCTGTGCTCCAAGAATGAGCGGGTCGCCAGTGATGAAAAAATCATTGAGCAAGAAATCGATTAGATTCTGAAACATGCGGCGTCTCCTTTCGTCTTGTGTTTAATGTGAATGCTCGTTCGTTGAAGATTCTTGGTCATGATTCATATCCATACCGTCCATATCTTTCATGTCCATATCACTCATATCCATATCCTCGTGACCCTTGCTTGAGTCTTCTTCTGTAGCTGCGGAGCCGCCATGATGATGGGCAGAGCCGCCTTCGCCAATATATTGCATCACGACTTTCTGGAACAGTCCCTCAGGGAAGGAGGAGAACGATTGTACAGTCTCGACGCTTGGCTCAGTAAGCTTCTCGAAGCCTTCTTGCGTCAGAGCGGGAGCAGTTGTTTTCACCTCTTGAACCCATGCCTTATAATCATCCTCGGAAGTTGCCTTCACATTAAAGGTCATTTGCGCAAAATGCTCCCCAGTGAAGTTGGCGCCCGAGCCATAATAATTGCCGATTTCATCTGCCTGCAGATAAAGGGTCATGGCCATGCCGGACATCGTATAAATTTGGCCGCCCAGCTGTGGAATCCAGAACGAATTCATCGCCGTATCAGAAGTCAGTCTGAATTGAATCGGAGTGCCCTCTGGTATTTGAAGATAGTTGACTGTAGATATGCCCTCTTCGGGGTAAGTGAACAGCCATTTCCAATCCAATGAGGTTACTTCAATCGTTACCGGTGCTTTAGCAGAAACAATTGGTTTGGATGGCTCCAGCTCGTACGTATACTTCACCGTCACGATCGCCAGAATAGCAATAATTACGATTGGAATGCTCCACCAAATAATCTCCAGCTTCGTGCTGTGATTCCAGTTAGGCTGGTAAGGAGCGTTGTTGCCCTTTTTGTCGCGATAGCGCCATACGATGAAGCCGGTCAAAATCAGAACAGGCACGACAATAACTAGACAGAGGATCGTCGAAAAATAAATCAAATCCTTCTGGCTTTCGCCGATCGGTCCTTTTGGATCGAGCACCAGATACTGCTCGCCGCAGCCAGAGAGAAGAACGGCCATCAGCATGATGAGCAGGGGTGTCAATACACGAATATAACGTCTCAAATGGTTCAACTCCTTGGATATACTCTTAGCCTTAACATTAGCAGAAGTTACGGAGAATAACTGCTGACTTAACAATTACGTCAACAATTCGTCTTTTTTTCGTAATAGAAAGTTCACTAGTTCGACAATTGTCATTCACTGGCTCTCAAAAAAACGTGACTTTATCTAAGATGAAGCGGCTGTCACCGTCCTTTGGTGGTTTGTGCGGGCTAAGGCTTGTCCTTTCACATGAATCCTATCGTCATAATTGTAGCTACATTAAATAGGTTGAAAAAAATAAAAAGCCCCACTGTCAATTCGACGGTGAGACTTTAAATTGTGTCTTCTCCATTGTGGTGCTGCTTCAATACGGTTACTTGTGCTCTTCAGCCTGCGCCCGTCTTGCATGAACAAGGCCAATTGCAGTGCCGATTGTGTAAATAAATACACTGCCGACCATAAATCCGAGCCCGACCATAAGCCATACGTTCTTGTCGCTGAAGTGGCTGAGATTTATTAAGCAAAGGACTACGCCTATAGAGAGAACGGTCCAAGCGATGATGGTCATTGCGGTTACCAAACGTTTCACACTAGCTGTAGTTGCTGATTTAACGTCGCTGATTGTTGCTGTTTTCGTTGTCATTATAAACACCCCGTTTACTTGTAAGTGCTTTCTTGCACTCATTATAACACACTTTATGCAATTTGTTCAAAGAAAATTCACGATTTGATCAAATTTTCGACAAAATTAGGTGAAGTAGCTTTACTTTTAGGTTTTTGTCTTAGTCGTGCTGCCACCAGCGCTTCAAATCATTCCACCATGGTTTTCGTTCTTTGGCTGTTTTGCTCTCATCTGTTCCTTGGACGGAGGAGTTGCTGGGATCTTCTGAAGCTTCACCACATACTTCAACAGGCTCAGTGCCTTTGACGAAATATTCGAGCTGTTTCCCCGAACAGGTGGCTTCTGCGACTTTGCCGCTAGCTGGATCGACGTAGACGCTGACGACATCTGCGGGTATTGGGAAAATTTTTGGCGGAACCGCTGATAGCGCCTGCTCCGTATAGGCTGCGAAAATCGGCGCTGCGTGGTGAGCTTCGGCCACGGTCAGCTTGCGGCCTTTATCAAAGCCTGTCCACACCGCTGTAGCAAGCTCTGGCGTATAGCCAACCAGCCAAGCATCATTAGCAGTCGTGCCCGTTTTGCCGGCAACGGGCCGTTTGATCATGGCTGCCACGCGATTTCCGGTGCCTCCGCTCTCGAAGACGCTTTCCATCAGGCTGGTCAATACGAACGCATTTGCAGGATCAACAATCTGCTGGGCCTGCTGCTTCGCTTCATATAAAACATGTCCGCTTCGATCCTCGATTCGCATGATGGCGATCGGCTCTACCCGCTTGCCTCCGTTCGCCAGCACGGCGAAAGCGGAAGCCATCTGGTAAGGGCTGACCGGGAAAGTGCCCAGAGCGAGTGAAGGCAGCGGGCTCATAGGGCTCGTAATGCCCAGCTTGCGCGCCGTCTCAATTACTTTGTCCGCACCAACCGTCATAATGGTATCTACAGCGTAAATGTTATCGGAGCTGGCAATCGCTTGCCGCATCGTAATAAAGTCATTGGTGTACTTGTCATTGTAATTGCTGGGCTTATATACTTTACGTCCCTCATCGTAGATGAAGGAAGTGGGCTCGCTCTTGAATCGTGAAGCAGGCGTTAAGAGGCCGCTTTGGAGCGCGGTCAAATAAACAATCGGCTTGAACGAAGAGCCGGGCTGGCGTGTATCGGCAAATACACGGTTAAATTGATTATTTTTGTAATCGCGCCCGCCAACCATCGCTTTAATGTAGCCATTGCGCGGATCGAGCGAGATGAGCGCTGCCTGCTGCCCTTCGCTGCCCGACAATTCCTTGTCGATGGCGGTTTCGGCAGCATTTTGCGCCACAGGATCAAGGGTTGTATAAATCGTAATGCCGCCCTCGTTCAGCAGCTGTTCGTTGATGCCAAGCTTGTCCACGGCCAAATACTTTACATAGTCGCGAAAATACGGCGCGAATCCGCTCTGGTTGCCGGCTCCAAGAGGCTGAAATTGCAGCAGCTCTTCATAAGCCTTACCCGCGTCCGACCTCGAAATCACGCCATCCTCCGCCATAATGGACAAAATGGTAAGCTGCCTGTCCTTGGCGTTTTTCATATCCATGTACGGGGAATAATATTTGGGTCCCTTCGGAATGCCCGCCAGCATGGCGCTTTCGGCGAGCGTCAATTCCGATGCTTTCTTATTAAAATAGAGCGAAGCTGCCGCCTCAATGCCATAAGCGCCATGGCCGTAATAAATTTGGTTCAAATAAAGGCTCAAAATTTCATCCTTGGAATAATGCATCTCCAGCTGCATGGTGTAGATCGCTTCCTTGAATTTGCGCTGCCACGTTTTCTCATGCGTCAAATACAAATTGCGGGCGAGCTGCTGCGTCAGGGTGCTGGCCCCTTGCTTGGCTGATAACGAAACGGTATTTGCTACAATGGCGCGCCCCAGTCCTTTAAGGTCGAAGCCAGGGTGGTCATAGAAGCGCCTGTCTTCAATAGCGATGGTCGCCTTCACTAGATTGGGGGAAATTTGATCAAGCGGAACCGAACGGCGATTTTCGCCAGTATGGAATGTATCGATAACCTGACCATGCAGGTCGAGCATTTGAGAGGTTTGGCTAATGGATGCTGCGGGCAGCGACTGCATGCTTAAATACAGTAGAGCGCCGACAAGGCAGGCGGTCAGCAGCAGAAACAGCGCGGCGATTCGCCCCGCCCATTTTTTAAATCGATGAAAGGCCGTAAGCTGCTGGACCATGCCAGAGGTTTGCTGCCGGGATGATGCGAGCTGTGCGGATGCTTGGGCCGCTTGTGGACGCCTAATTCGGTTCTTGCTTGGCCGCTGATGGAGTCTAGGGAAAAACCGCTCAGAAAACGCGGAAAGCTTTCGTCTTAAGGACGGCTTGACGGGCTTGATTTTGTGCTTGTTCATGGAGCGTGCTCCCTTCGGATGAACGATCATTCCTCTTTAGTATGGAAAAAGCAGGGAGGCTATATTCATCTTATGTTAGCGGAGTGTTAATTTTTTGGGCAGATATGGTGTAAAAGGTTGCTTTTTGACCTCGTTCTACTATAATACAGATTGAACCATTGACGGAAAGAAGGGATATCACGCTATGGAATTGTGGTACACGGAAAAACAAACGGACAGCTTCGGCATTACGGCGAAGATTACAGAAACTTATGTTACGGAACAAACGGACTTTCAAAAGCTCGATATGATTGAGACGGAAGAATTCGGAACGATGCTCGTATTGGATGGCATGGTTATGACGACCGTTAAGGATGAGTTCGTTTACCACGAGATGGTGGCGCACCCGATCCTGTTCACGCACCCGAACCCTGAGCATGTGCTCGTTGTGGGCGGCGGCGACGGCGGTGTTATTCGCGAAATCATGAAACACCCTAAGGTGAAAAAAGCGGTCCTCGTTGACATCGACGGCAAAGTTATCGAATATTCGAAAAAATATTTGCCGACCATTGCTGGCGAGCTGGACAACCCGCGCGTAGAAGTTATCGTGAATGACGGCTTCATGCATATCCACGATCACAAAAACACGTATGATGTCATTATGGTTGACTCCACTGAGCCAGTTGGCCCTGCAGCCAACCTGTTCACACGCGGCTTCTATCAAGGTATTTACGAAGCGCTGAAGGAAGATGGCATTTTCGTTGCACAGACAGACAACCCGTGGTTTAAAGCTGACCTGATCCAAAGCGTCAATAAAGATGTGAAAGAAGTGTTCCCAATCGTGCGTGTATACGGTGCGAACATTCCTACGTATCCAAGCGGCCTGTGGACATTTACGCTGGGCAGCAAAAAATACGATCCGCTTGAGGTTGACGAAGCATCGATCGCCGAGATCGATACGAAATATTACACTCCGCGCCTTCACAAAGCGGCATTCGTGCTGCCTAAATTTGTGGAAGACCTGATTAAATAAGCAAACGTACAGAAAGCGAGGACAAGCCCTCATGAAACTCGATCAAAAATATTCCGGCAACGTCTTCATCCTGAGCTCTGAGGATTATGCGGCTTCCAAAGCGGTAATCTACGGCATGCCGATGGATTTTACCGTCAGCTTCCGTCCAGGCTCGCGCTTCGGCCCTCCGCGTATTCGCGAGGTATCGATTGGCCTGGAAGAATACAGCCCGTATCTCGACCGCAGCCTGGAAGAGATTGAATACTTCGACGCAGGCGACCTGCTGCTGCCATTCGGCAACGCGGCACGCAGCCTCGAAATTATCGGCGAATTTGTTCGCGGCGTTCTGAATGATGGCAAAATGCCAGTTGGAATGGGCGGCGAGCATCTCGTATCGTGGCCGATTTTCCAAGAGGTATATGCGAAATATCCGGATCTTGCGATCATTCATTTTGATGCGCATGCGGATTTGCGTGAAAGCTATGAAGGCGAGCCTTTGTCGCACTCCACGCCGCTGCGCAAAGCAGCAGGACTGCTTGGCGGCAAAAACATTTACCAATTCGGTATTCGTTCGGGCTCCCGCGAGGAGTTCCAATATGCCCGCGAGAACATTAATTTCCACCCGTTCGAGGTGCTGGAGCCTTTGAAAAAAGTGCTTCCGGAGCTGGCAGGACGTCCGGTTTACTTGACGATCGACATCGATGTGCTTGATCCTTCGGCAGCGCCGGGCACAGGTACGGCAGAAGCAGGCGGCATTACATCGAAAGAGCTGATCGAGGCGGTTCACGCTATCGCAGCTTCCGGTGTAAACGTTGTTGGCTGCGACCTTGTAGAAGTAGCGCCTGCTTATGACCCAACGGAGCAAACGCAAATCGTTGCTGCGAAGGTCATTCGCGAAATGCTGCTTGGTTTTATTAAGTAGCCGATCGCAAGCGACAGGCTCAGAAGAAAGTTGTGAATGCCTGCCTAGACGAGCGTTATTGCATCGTCAGGCGGGCTTTTTTTATGCATGCAAAAGGAGCCGCTCTGCTGTTGCAAAGCGGCTCCTTTTGTATGCAATTAACTCTGATTATAAATGCGATTGTATCGCCTCGCGAATTTTCATCATCGTGCGATTCAGGTCGAGATTTTCCAGCACATGCTCGCATTGCTTGCGGTAGACGACCTCTTCGGTGTAAATCGAGATGTAGTTGTTGATCACCTCCGCAGGAAGCCCCTTCGCCTCCAGCCGCTCAATGACCGTGCGTTTTTCTACGTACAAGAAGATGCGGACGACTTGCTCGCCGTACAGCTTCTTGATTAGCGAAGCGCCATCGCTGTTGAGAATCATGTACACATGCTTGCCCTCGCTCAGTAAATCAGTGAGCTCATGAGTGCGGATACCATAATGATGCTTATGGATAGCGGCGATTTCAATAAAATCGCCGCTTGCGTTCATGCGGTCAAAGCGTTCTTGCTCAATATAATGATAGTCGCGGTCAGGCGGCTCAGAATCTCTTGGAGGGCGTGTTGTGTAAGAGCTGACATGCTTGATGCCAAGTTCCTTGCCAATCCGGTGAGCCATCGTTTTTCTTCCAGATCCGCTAGTACCGGTGAAAATGAAGATATAAGGTCCAGCCATAGCCTGTCGCCTCCTTCTCCGTATGAAAATATAAGGCTTCCATAAGCCTATCGCTTATAAAGTCTTACATTTATGAAGGATAACATTCGACAAAAATCGTGCGAATCCTTCTTTATAGAAGTAGTCGTCATGTTAATATTCAATAAATTGGTAAAAAATTACGATCCCGGCGGCTCTAAAATTTGGCCGATGAGATAAGCAATACGGAAGCGCAAATTGTCGTTGTCATTTCGCAGCTTGCGGCCTGTAAGCTGCTCGCATTTTTCCAAGCGGTAAATGACGGTATTGCGGTGTACGAACAGCTGCTTTGCCGTTTCGGCGATCTGGCAGTTGTTGCTGTGGTAAACGACGAGCGTTCGCATCAGCTCGCTGCGCTCTTTGTCCTCCAGCCGGTTCAGCTCCTTGAACATGTCGTTGTGAAATTTTCTCAGCTCCTGGGCTGGCAGCAAGCGAAGCAAATCCGTCAGCTCCTTGGCATGGTAAAACTGCACGAATCGGCGCTTGCGGCTGGTGAATGCTGTCTCCCAGGCGTCAACCGCTTCCTTGTAGGTCGCAGGAATGTCGGTCAGCTTCTTGACCGGGTTGCCAATGCCGAAGGAGACGGGGATGCCTGAGCTTTCGAATACCTGATCACTGATTCGAGCCAGCAGTTCTGGTGCCACTGTCTGAGCTTCCTCGGGCTGGAAGGTGAGCAGGAGCACAAGCCAGCTTTTCTTGCTGAAAATGATAAAGGACAGCCCCTGCTCCTTGAAAGCGGCCTTTAAGCTGTCATACAGCTCCTCATAGTCGGCTAGCTGCTGTTCTTCAAACGGCTTTGCTTTGAATGATGCTTGGAAAACGGCTTTGAATGCTGCAGTGTTGGCGGGTTCATCAGCGCTGCTATCTGGCTTTGCCACAATACACAAGGAGGAAGTGGTGCCAGCGTTCAGGCCATACCGTTGGCCGCGGCGCAGCATTTCCTGCTCGGAGGTGACGAGGCCGTCTACAAAATCCGAAAACAGATCATTTTTGTAGCGCCGCGACCGCTCCTTGACCGCCTGCGTCTTCAGCAGCTCAAAGCTAATGACGTTGGCAGCTTGTTCCATAGCGAGCGCCGGAAGCTGCTGGAGCTGGTACGAATGCTGGAGTGAGACGAGAAAGCCTTGCGGCTGATACGTCTTGATCGGATGCACGGCAACATGGTTGAAGACGCTGGGCTCAGGGGCAGTCAGGCAGAAGACGGATTCCTTGTCCTGTGCGCTCAGCGAGCCTACTGCCAAGGAGATTTGAGGGAGCATGCGGGAATACGGCTCTTTCTGAAAATGGGACGAAGCCGCAACTAGCGTAAGCTTCGAATCAAACAGCAGCGTAGGGCTGCTCAGCAGCGCCGCGAGCTCCTGAACAATTTCGTGAATCCCCTGTCCCTTGAGCACAATATTGGAAAAGTGGCGATGGCTCTCCAGCGCATATCGCAGCTCATCGGTCTGCTTCTCCAAAATAAAGCCCAGCGATTGATTGAGTATATCGCCAAGCGACACATCAAGCGACAATTCAATAAGCGGGAATTGCAGCTCATTCGCTCGGGCGATAGCGGCTTCCGGCATTTCGGCAAGGAAACGCTTCGTCTTGATGCCGAGGCCTGCACAGCCGACGGCGGCCATTGAGGTGATTAGCGCGACGAGATCCTGCGGCGTATCTTTAAGTGCATAAGCAGTCGTGACGAGCAGCTCCTGCGGCTTAATATAATGAATGATATCCGGGGCATCCATTAAATTGACGGTGCTGACCTTGCGGTTTAGTCCGGCGTGCCCGGCAGCAACCGTCGAGCCGGAGAGGGAAGGTATTTTCAATAGATCGGCTAAAATCATCGGTTCCGCTTCCTCGCTCTCTTCATGTGAGAATAGATAACGCGAATATATCATTTTTATAGCTGAAAAACAATGAAAATAAGTTAATGTAACCAATGAACAGTTATATCATTAGTTAAGTTGAACAATGACTTGCTCGTGTGCCGGTGATTATAATGAAGGTATGTTAGATAAACTGTGCGATTGGAAGAGGATAGGAAGCGGACTAGCGTCAGAAGGAGGTGGCACCATGAGTGGCAGCGCACTGGGAACGGTAAAAGAGCGGGAAGCGCTTATTTCGTCGCTTGCTGAAGATTTGGAACAGCTGCTGGTATGGTTGTCTGGTTATGGAAGGCAGGAAGGCGGCGGAGTGACGCGGCTGTTGTATTCTGAAGCATGGAAGGAAGCGCAGCTGGCGCTTGCTGAACGAATGCGTATGAGCGGGCTTATGCCTTCCTTCGATCGGGTGGGCAACTTGTATGGCAGGCTGGAGGGGGCGGAAGTCGCCCTTCCCTCTATCCTGACTGGCTCTCATGTCGATACAGTCAAAAACGGCGGCCTATACGATGGCGCGTTTGGCATAGCGGCAGGGATTATAGCGCTGGATTATTTGAAAAAGCATTATGGAGCGCCTAGGCGCAGCCTGGAGGTTGTATCCTTTTGTGAAGAGGAAGGCAGCCGTTTTCCCATCGCTTATTGGGGCTCTGGCAGTGTGACGGGCCGCTTTAAGCTGGAGGATGCGGAAAGCGTAGCCGATACGGATGGTGTGCGGCTGGAGGATGCCATGCGGCAGGCGGGCTTCGGTGCTGAGGGAAGTGCTGCGGGCAAAGGCGTGGATGGGCCGAGCGAAGCTGAACGGCGCGACATTGCGGCTTTCGTGGAAATTCACGTGGAGCAGGGAATTGTGCTGGAGCGCGAGCAATTGCAAATCGGAGTGGTTGAGGCGATTGTAGGCCAGCAGCGCTATACGGTAACGGTGACGGGCGAAGCCAACCATGCGGGAACGACGCCAATGGTTTGGCGCAAGGATGCCATGCGCGGAGCTAGCAAAATGATTGATTGGCTGCTGGATGCCGCTGCTCAGCAAGGGGCTCCGCTCGTGGCGACAACAGGCTATATGGAGGTTCGGCCAAATGTAACGAATGTCATACCGCGGGAAGTATCCTTTACCGTTGATGTACGGCATACGGATGAACGGGCTCTGGCGTTATTTTGCGGCCAATTTCATGAGCGCTTTGGCGAAATCGCTGCCTCCCTGGGGCTTGAGCTGCATATTAAGCATTGGATGAATACGGCTCCGGTCGGTATGGATGAACAGCTGACTAGGCAGGTGGAGCAAATTTGCGAGCGAAATGGCATTGCTCACCGCCGCATGGTCAGCGGAGCGGGGCATGATGTGCAGGAGCTGCAAAGCATTTGCCCTTCAGCAATGATTTTTGTTCCAAGCCGTGATGGAGTTAGCCATTCGCCGCTTGAGCATACCGATTCGCTGCAGCTTGCAGAAGGGACGGCCGTGCTGATAGAGCTTTTATACCAACTTGCCTATGGAGAGGGTTCCCTATGAAAAAATATAAAGATTTATCCCCTACGCCGCGTACGATTATGACTCCGGGTCCGGTAGAGGTTGACCCGCGTGTGCTTCGCGCGATGTCTTATCCGATTTTGGGGCAGTTTGACCCCGAATTTACAGGTCTGATGAATGAAACGATGGGCATGCTTCGCGAGCTGTTCCAGACGGAAAATGAGTGGGCGTTCCCGATCGATGGCACATCGCGCTCCGGGCTGGAAGCGGTGCTGACGAGCGTCATTGAGCCGGGCATGAAGGTGCTGATTCCGATCTATGGCCGCTTCGGTCATCTGCTTGCGGAAATTTCCGAGCGCTGTGGGGCAAATCTAGTGATCTTGGAGCAGGAGTGGGGTCAGGTGTTTGACCCTGATGAGGTCATTAGAGCGATTAAACGCGAGCAGCCTGCTGTCGTGGCGTTGGTGCATGGCGAAACGTCGACGGGGCGCATACAGCCGCTGGCAGAAATCGGCCGAGCGTGCCGGGAGCTGGATGTGCTGTTCATTGTAGATGCGGTTGCGACGATTGGCGGTGTTCCGGTCGAGACGGACAACTGGTGTATCGACGCTGTCATTGGCGGAACGCAGAAATGCTTGTCCGTCCCTTCGGGCATGGCGCCAATTACGTATAACAGCCGAATGGAGCGGCATATCATGCAGCGCAAGCGTATTGAACGCGGGCTGCGTGATCCGGGCGAACCGCTGCCCCAGCTGGGCCGGACGATTCGGAGCAACTATTTTGACCTCAGCCAGCTTCAGGATTATTGGAGTGCAGCGCGGCTGAATCATCACACGGAAGCGACATCGATGCTGTATGCGCTGCGCGAAGGGCTGCGGATTTTGCTGGAGGAGGGGCTGGAGGCGCGTTTTGCCCGCCATCTGCTTAATGAGCGTGCGCTCGTCTCCGGCATTGAGGGGATGGGACTGGAGCTTTATGGCAATCCGGCATGCAAGCTGCCTGTTGTCACCTGCGTCGTTATTCCGGACGGCGTGGATGGTGAAGCAGTCCGAGCGATGCTGCTGGAGCAGTTCAGTATTGAAATTGCCAGCTCATTCGGTGTATTGAAGGGGAAAATATGGCGGATTGGCACGATGGGCTATAGCTGCCGCAAGCAAAATGTGCTGCAGGTTCTCGGCGCGCTAGAAGCTGTCTTGACCTATTATGGTGTGGACGTTGCTAAAGGTGCTGCTGTGCAGAAGGCACTCGCTGTCTATCGGGAAGCGGAAGCTGGCAGCAGCTTGCATTAAGTCGTCCAGTGGGTGCCTGCTGAGCTGGGAGAGCATTTGTCCCGTTGGGGGCAGGGGCTCCTGCCCTCCTGCCCGTGTAATAGCAATCGCTTGGCATAGTGAATAGAGTAGGAGTCCGCCCATTGTGGCGGGCTTTTTTCTATTTGATCGTGTTAGCGAGTTTTTACTGCCTGGACAGTATGAATCTGGTTGCGTTTGTGCTGAGGCTAATGGGCAAGTGGGGGAGGTTTGTTGAAGGTTTGTTATAAAATGTGGTGTTATCTAACATGACTAAAAACGAGGCATTCTTTTTGGTTACTATAGACAATGTAAAAAATCTGCATTCCCCTTATAATGATGTTAGTAAATAGTACTTAATAAGTTATGAAACATAACATAATAGGGGGATTAAAGGATGGAACAAACTAAAAAATCGCGTCAGCCATTTTACAAAGGACTATTTTTTCAAATTATGCTGTCAATTGTGGCAGGTATTGCGGTTGGATACTTGTGGCCTACGTTCGGCGTAGCCCTGAAGCCTGTCGGGGACGGCTTTATCCGCCTTATTAAAATGGTCATTGCGCCGCTCGTTTTCGTCGTTGTTGTGCTGGGCATTGCCAAGGTGGGCAACATTAAGACGGTAGGGCGGATCGGCGGGAAGACGCTGCTTTATTTTGAAGTGATCACGACGCTTGCACTCATTATCGGGATGGTCATTGCGAATCTAATGAATCCCGGCGCTGGCATGAACATTGATCCGGCAACGCTATCGACGGACGGGGTTGAGCAGGCGACGAAAAACGGTCATTTGCCTAGCGGCTCGGAGTTTTTCCTCAACATTATCCCAGAGAGTGCTGTAGCGGCATTTTCAACGAATACAATGCTGCAGGTATTGCTGGTTTCCTGCTTCGTGGGTTTTGCCATTGTTCATATCGGCGGCCGTACGTCTGAGGTTCTAGTCGATTTTCTGGATCATGTAAGCAAAGTTATCTTTCAAATTATGGGCTATATTATGAAGCTTACGGCAATAGCTACATTTGGTGCGATGGCCTTTATGGTCAGCCAATATGGCGTTCAGACGCTGATGGCATTCGGCAAGCTTTTCCTTGCCATGACGGTCGCGTGTGTGCTGTTCCTGCTCCTGCTGGCTGTTGTCATGCGAGTGTTCGTGGGCATTAGCCTATGGAAGCTGATCATGCTGGTGCGGGAGGAAATCGTATTTGCCTTTGCCACAGGCTCGACGGAGGCGGTTATGCCGCAGCTCATGAACAAATTTGAAAAAGCGGGCTGTGACCGCGCTGTAGTCGGACTAGTTGTGCCGACAGGCTATTCGTTTAATTTGGATGGCGCCTCCATCTATCTTTCGCTTGCTGTAGTGTTTTTGGCGCAGGCGACAGGTGTAGATCTCGGTTTGAAGGAGCAACTGGTGCTGCTTGGCGTGTTATTGCTTACCTCGAAAGGGATGGCGGGCATTCCGGGCTCGGCATTTGTCGCCTTATCCGCTACTGCGGCAAGCACAGGCTCTATATCGATGGCTGCGGTTGCGCTCATGCTGGCGCCTGACCGCATTATGGGCAACTTCCGGACGACGGTCAACATTATTGGCTATTCGGTCGCGACGTTTGTAATTGCCCGCTGGGAGGGGCTGCTCGATAAGGGGCTTGCGCAGCAGGCCATGCAGCGCAAGGCGGTGGCTGAGGCTCCGGGTGTGGTTGAGAAAGCGCCGGTTGTCAGCAAATAAACGATTGAGGCTGCGGGGCTGTTTATGCATGGATAAGTGAGGCCTGGGTGGCAATTGGAGGGGGAAGCGGAGAAGCTATGCTTGCCCCAGCTCAGGGTCCGAAAAAAAGCACGGCGAGCGGTGAAAACATAAAAATATACCAGCTGAGCAGCAGAAAGTTGACCGTTGCGATAGCTGCGCACCAACTAGATTGTTTCCTAGCCTGGAATGGGCCGAATAAGCTTATGATTGAGCCTGCTAGGCTGCTTGCAAACCCAATAAGCCACTGCGAGCCGAACAGCTGTAGTTTTGTTATTAAAAAATAGACGGTTAAAAGTGCCATACATGCGGCTAATAAGGTAAGTGTGCTGCGTGCTTTGCTCATTTGATCAGCTCCTTGTCTTTTTATTTTAGAAAAATAATGCGGATTGAAGAAGTACTAACTTTGTGTAGTACTTCTTTTTAGCGTGTCTTTATTTGCGCGCGAGATATTTCCCTTCAAAAATGCCATAATAGAAAAAAAGCTGGCAGGGGGTGACAGAGTGATGACAGAGCGTGTTTATTCTTTTCCACCCGTCATTGATGAGCGGGCCCGCGTGCTGGTGCTGGGGACGGCGCCGAGCGTGAAATCGCTGGAGCATCGCCAGTTCTACGGTCATCCGCGGAACTATTTTTGGGGAATGGTGTATGGGTTGTTTGACGCTGGAGCACCGGACGAGGATTATGCGAAGCGGCTCGCTTTTTTGCAGGAGCATCGGCTGGCGGTGTTCGACGTCATTGAATCCTGCGAGCGCGAGGGCAGCCTTGATGTGAACATTAAAGATGAGAAGCCCAATGATCTGCCAGCGCTGCTGGCGCAATATCCGGGGCTGCGCTGCTTTGCATTTAATGGAACGAAGGCGTACGATACGTTTCGAAAATATTTTCGCGAGCATCGGGCGTTTGACTCGCTCGCGCTGCTCAAGATGCCGTCAACGAGCCCGATTCCGACGCAGAAAATGCGAAACCTTGAGGACCGGATCGAAGCGTGGCGCGGCATTATTCCTTTTTTGGAAAAACAGTAATCGCCCTTAAGCGTTGAAATTGCAGGGATACGTGTATATAGTAGAAGCATACGTTAAGACTGAAAATACAGGAGCACGAGCATGTCAGAAAGAATGAACGTCAGCATTAAGCTGGAAAGCAGGCAGGATGGCGCTGTTCAGGTGGGTGAGCACCGCGGAGAGCTGTTTCGCAAGGACCGCTCGCTCTATATCCGCTATGAGGAAACGGTCGAAGGCGAAGCGAATTCAGAGCCAATCAGGTCGCTTATTCGCTATCGCCAAGGCGAGCTGCTTATTACGCGCCGGGGAGCGGTAGATTCGGAGCAGCTTTTCGCTATTGGCGGCAAGCGGGCTGGACGCTATCGGTCCCCATTTACGTCTTTTCAAATGGAGACGGAGACGGGGCAGCTCGCGCTTCAGGCGGAGGGCGCTGCTGCAGGAGAACTGGCGGAGCCTCCTTTTTCAATAGAATGGAAGTATGATTTGTGGATCGACGAGCATTTATCTGGCCGATTTCATATTCGGCTGCATATTCAGGGGGAACAGTAACGATGAGTGGAAATGTATTAGAACAATTGTATGAGCAGGTAAAAGCGGCTATTGCCGATGCGGCAGTAGCCGGCGGGCTCGCAGCACGCGAGGAGCTTCCGGCATTCGTGCTGGAGGTGCCTAAGGATAAAGAGCATGGCGATTTGGCGACCAACGCAGCGATGCAGCTGACTAAGCTGGCGAAGAAAAATCCGCGGATGATCGCCGAAACGATTATCGCGAATCTCGACTATGCGAAAGCATCGATCCAATCGGCTGAAATTGCGGGGCCAGGCTTCATTAACTTCCGTATGGACAAAAGCTATTTGTACAGCGTTGTTGGCGAGGTTGTCTCAGGTGGCGACAACTATGGACGTACGCAAATCGGCGCAGGCAAGCGCGTGGAGATGGAGTTCGTCAGCGCTAACCCAACGGGCAGCCTTCATCTTGGACATGCACGCGGTGCGGCGGTTGGCGATGCGCTGTGCAATGTGCTTGAATATGCGGGCTTCGAAGTGACCCGCGAATATTATATTAACGACGCCGGCAATCAGGTGAACAACCTGGCAAAGTCGATTGAAGCGCGCTACCAGCAGGCGCTGGGCAAGGAAGCGGAGATGCCGGAGGACGGCTACCACGGCGCGGATATTATTGGTTTCGGAGGGCTGCTTGCTGAGCAGGAAGGCGATCGTCTGCTGAGCCTCAGCACGGAGGACCGTCTGGAGTTTTTCCGCAGCTTCGGCCTGGAGCGCGAGCTGGACAAGATCAAGCATGATCTTAATCGCTTCCGCGTTGGCTTCGATATCTGGTACAGCGAAACGTCGCTTTACAAGAACGGCAAGGTTGAGCAGGCGCTGGAAGCGCTCAAGGAAAAGGGTCATGTATACGAGGAAGAGGGCGCAACCTGGCTCGATACGATGCCTTTCGGCGATGACAAAAATCGCGTGCTCGTCAAAAATGACGGCTCCTACACCTATTTGACGCCCGACATCGCATACCATATGGACAAGTACAGCCGCGGCTACGACCGGATGATCAATATCTGGGGTGCAGACCACCACGGCTACATTCCGCGCGTTAAAGCGGCGATGGAGGCGCTTGGCAACGATCCAGGCAAGCTGGTCGTATTGATTGCCCAGATGGTCAGCCTGTTCCAGGACGGCGAAAAGGTGAAAATGTCCAAGCGTACCGGCAAAGCGGTAACGATGCAGGATTTGATGGATGAGGTAGGCGTAGACGCCATCCGTTATTTCTTCACGATGCGCAGCATGGACTCGCATCTGGATTTTGATATGGATCTCGCGATTTCGACATCCAACGAGAACCCGGTGTTTTATGTGCAATATGCGCATGCGCGGATTTGCAGCATTTTCCGTCAGGCACAGGAGCAAAGCCTTGCGCTGCTGCCGCTTGAGCAGATCGACCTCAGCAAGCTGACGTCGGAAGCCGAATATGACCTGCTGCGCAAGCTCGGAGAGCTGCCGCAGGAAGTGGCGGAAGCAGCGGAGCAGTATGCGCCGCACCGCATCGTTCGCTATATATATGAACTGGCCTCCCAGTTCCACAGCTATTACAGAGCAGAACGCGTTATTACCGAAGACGCGGCGCAGACTCAAGCACGCCTTGCGCTGCTTGGCGCTATTCGCACCGTCATTGCAAATGCGCTTCGCCTCGTCGGTGTTTCGGCCCCGCAACAAATGTAATATTACCCATGCAGACAAAGATCAGCCTTTGCGGCAGCGGTGGCAGACAGCTACTCGTGCCGCAAGGGCTTTTTTTTCAAAGAAATGGAGCATAATACGGTCTAAAGGCAAGTGGCCCCAGATACTTCCTTTCTCGGAATGAAACGCGCTGCGCCGCCAGAGGATGGCGACAGCCGTTTCACCTTGAAATATAGGAAAGGATATGATTATCCATCCATTCTCTACATTTCTCGGACTGAAACGCGCTGCGCCGCCGGAGGTGGCGACAGCCGTTTCACCTTGCTTTAACCAAGGTATGCTATTATACTAATTGTCGAAAATGGACAACATCATAGAGAGCGAGGGAAAATTCATGAGAGGCGATGAGTCCGATTTGCCTATTGTATCGATTGTCATGCCCTGCTATAACGAGGAAGAAGCGCTGCCGGAAACGGTAAGACAAATGTCCCTGCTGCTGGAACGGCTGGTGAAGGAAAGAAAGGTGTCCGAGCAGAGCAAAATGCTGCTTGTAGATGATGGCAGCCGCGATAAAACGTGGTCGCTTATTGATTCCTTCCACCGGAGCAACCGTTTTGTGAGCGGGCTGAAGCTTTCTCGTAACGTTGGGCATCAGCGGGCACTTCTTGCGGGCTTGTTGACGGCGAAGGAATATGCGGATTGCATAATTTCCATCGATGCCGATTTGCAGGACGATATTACGGTGATCGACGAGTTTATTGAGAAGTACAAGCAGGGCTACGAGGTCGTATACGGCGTGCGCAACAAGCGGACAACCGATACGATGTTCAAAAAGTTCAGCGCGCAATTTTTCTACAAATTAATGATTAAGCTTGGCGTCAACGTCGTTTACAATCATGCGGATTACCGGATGATGAGCAGGAAGGTCGTTGATAAGCTGGAGGAGTACCAGGAGGTCAATCTGTTCCTGCGCGGCATCATTCCTACCATCGGATTTAAATCCGACAGCGTGTATTATGATCGTCTGGAGCGAACCGCTGGCGAATCGAAATATCCCCTGAAAAAAATGCTCATCTTCGCATGGGAAGGGATTACCTCCTTCAGTGTGTCTCCTATCCGCGCAGTATCGGTTGTCGGCTTTTTCATGTCGGTCATGAGCCTTTTGTTCGCCTTTTATGTATTCGTACGGCATTTGCAGGGCAACACGGTATCCGGCTGGAGCTCGATGATTCTTTCGATTTGGTTCATTGGCGGCATTCAGCTGCTATGCATTGGACTAATTGGCGAATATATCGGCAAAATTTACATTGAAACGAAGAAAAGGCCGAAATACTTCGTTGAAACAGAGCTGCATAACGTTGTATTGGCGGAGCCGAAAACGAAAACGCAGCAATTACAAGAGACGAGGTGACGAATGGAATCGCTGCTGCTTAAAGCAAAATCGAACACGCAAGTTTTGATCTTCCTGCTTTCCTTGTTTGTCATCACGAGAATATTGCTTTATTTTGCAGGCTTTCTCGGCATGAATCTGTTTCCGAACTATCAAGTACCGCCAGACTATGCGGTCGTACAGGGGCATGATTTCACATCGAGCCAGCTCTCGATCCAGACGGATATTTCACAGCTGAAGAAGCCGAGCTTTGAGGATTTAAGGAAATTTGACAGCGTATGGTATTTGGGTATTGCCGAAAATGGCTACGATACGTATAACATCAATGAACCGCATCCTAGTGCAAATTGGGTGTTTTTCCCTTTATACCCTTTGTTAGTCTTCCTGGTGGAGTCTATATCTAAATATGATTCGACGGTCGTGGGAACGGTTTTATCGAATTTGTTTTTGCTCGTATCGCTCTTATATTTTTATGGTATTTGTTTGAAAAGAGGGCTGAAACAGGAGCACGCCCAAGTTGCGGTGCTGCTGCTGCTTGTTTTTCCGACCGCCATCTTCTATGCCGTGCCTTATACCGAGAGCCTGTTCCTCATGCTGTCGCTTATAACCGTATATTATGCGATGCAAAAGCGATATTTTCTCGCGTTTCTATTCGGGGGCTTGTCCGCTGTGACGCGCAATCTGGGCTTCGTCAACTTGTTTTTCGTTGTGGGGACGCTGTTGATTGAACACAGGCTGTACCGTTTCAAGTGGAAGGACGCAAAATATTTAGGTTATGCTGTTATTTCAGCACTGCCGCTGGCCGGTTATCTATTGTATATGAAATGGCTCACGGGCGATTTGCTGGCTCCGATTACTGAACAAAGCATCAACTGGTATCGCAAGACGGTTGCTCCATTTTCAAACTACATTCATTTTATCCAAAAACCATATTTCTCAGGAAATGGCGGCTGGGAAAATGGCCTGCTTGCCTTTATCATTGCCAATGCCGTCCTCGTCATTTTTGCTGCCTTTCTTATTATGCGCTGGAAAGATATTCGTCGTAATGCACATGAATGGCTGTTTTTTGCATATGGTCTGCTGCTTATGCTCATTCCGTTCGCCAGCGCCGAATTTTTGCAAAGCATTCCACGCTATGTCATGGTCGCGTTCCCCTTCTATATTTATTTTGCGGATGTGCTGAAAAATAATAAGCCGCTGCAAATGTTTTATTTCATGATGTTTTTCCTGCTTCATATTGTGTACGCGATCTGCTACTTTAATGGATATTTTTTCGTTGTATAAATTTATTAAAAAATAATTTGACGAAATTTGCGATCAAGGTGTACAATAACACCATATTACATTAGCTCATACTTTATACCTATTACGTTTAACGAAAAGGCAAACTCAGGGAAACCTGAAGTGCGCAAAGCTACAGGGGCTTCATTCCTAACGGAATATGCTCGCCAGCTGCCGAATTCAACATCGCTTCTTCCTTTATTAATCAAGGTAGACTTTGTTCTTTCGGGAGCAGGGACTATCTTTTTTTATTGCTTCAAACACGAAAAGGCAAGCTCAGGGAAACCTGAAGTGCGCAAAGCTATAGGGGCTTCATTCCTACGGGAATATGCTCGCCAGCTGCCGAAGCCCAACATAGCCTCCTTTGCCTGATGAAGGTGTGGCGTGTTCTTCGGACCACGTACCATCATTCGCTCGGGGGAGGAACTTACAATGAAAAAGACAAAATTCGCACTTACACTCCTTATGCTCGCTTCGACGTTACTCTGGGCACTCCCTGTTAGCGCACAAACGAACTTTTACAATGGAGCATGGATCGGCACTTGGCCGAACCAAAGCTTGAACAACATTGCTGCCTACGAGCAACTGATCGGTGGACACCAAGATGTTGTACATACTTTTGTCAATTCGAATCAAGGGATCAATGAGTGGAAGGGTTTTATGGACTATGTAAATAGTAATGGTTCGATTAACCTACTTACCCTTGAATTTAAAAATAAAAATTACAAAGAATATTCGACTGTTGATATCAACAGAGGCGTAGTAGACGCTTACCTGAAACAAACAGCTAAACAATTGATGAACTGGCAAGCGGCTAATAAAAACCCTGAAATCTGGCTGCGCCTTTTCCACGAAGGCAACGGCAACTGGTACGGCTGGGGCGTTG
This sequence comes from Paenibacillus sp. FSL H8-0537, assembly GCF_038051995.1. Taxonomy (NCBI): domain Bacteria; kingdom Bacillati; phylum Bacillota; class Bacilli; order Caryophanales; family Paenibacillaceae; genus Paenibacillus; species Paenibacillus sp. FSL H8-0537. The sequence continues at coordinate 257,547 of NZ_CP150290.1, forward strand.
GCGACAGCACAGTGAACACGAACGAAACCTACAAAGCGGCATTCCAACGTGTCGTTACCATTTTCAAGGAGCAAGGCGCAACAAACATCAAATTCATGTACAACGTAAACGCTGAAAATGTTGGCAAAAACGCTTCGTTTACAGCTATGTACCCAGGCGATGCCTATGTGGACATGCTTTCGATCGATGGCTACAATTTTGGCACGAAAGAATCGTGGAGCTCGTGGAGAACGTTTAACGATGTATTCTATGCTTCTTACCAAGCGCTGACAAGCATGTCGAGCAAGCCAATCATCATCGCTGAAACAGGCACAACCGAAAGCGGCGGCAGCAAAAAAGAATGGGTTATTGATGCTATGAACCAAGTGCAATCGCCAGCGTACAGCCAAATCAAAGGTTTGATCTGGTTCAATGAAAACAAAGAATTGGACTGGCATATCGATTCGTCGGCTGATAGCCTGAGCGCTTACCAAACACTGCAAAAAACACTTTAATAGTTTAAGGGCAGTAGTAAAGGCCTAGGCCCTAACCTCTTCTTTAAATCACTAGCTGGTATAGTACTAAATAGGTATTCTGAAAAAACTCTAATTTCGCGTAAACCGCGTAAAATTAGAGTTTTTTCGTTTTTTTTCTACACATTTTCTTAGAAGATTAAGATGTTAGGAATAAAAATTAACTTTTAAAGGGGCAAGGATTGTGATAAGATAACTTTGAATTTGAGCCTTAGCCGCCAAAAATATCATATTTCCGGCCAATTTAACAAATATCGACAGCGAGAATAGACAGTATAGTCAATCTATGTTGTAGATTAGTCAGAAAAGGAATGGAATTATGGCGAATAAATAGAGCGCAAAGGATTGGGGTTATTTGAAAACAAAAGCTAGGTACATATTAACAACGGTATCCATTGCTATCATGATCGTGTATCTAGTATGGAGACTTGTACAAACACTCCCATCTGGCTGGTCATTAATTTTTGGATCGTTGTTACTATTTTTTGAAATTATTTCTATTTTTCAATCTGTTTTATTCCACATTCTTCTGCTAAAACCCACTGAAAGAAAGCCTGCGCCATTACCTGACAACCTTTATTCTGTGGATGTTACAATCGCTACCTACAATGAACCGCCATCCTTGGTTAGAAAAACCATCCTTGCCTGTAAAAATTTGAATTATCCGGAGCATTTATTAAATATTTGGGTATGTGATGACGGAAAACGAGCGGAAATGAGAGAAGTAGCCGAAGGCTTAGGCGTTCATTATATCGATCGTCCCGGAAACGAGCATGCTAAAGCGGGTAATTTGAATCATGCGCTGACGAAAATGAAGGGCGATTTGCTCCTCACTTTGGATGCAGACATGATGCCAAAACCGGATTTTTTACAGCGAACGGTAGGTTTCTTTGCAGAAAATGAAAAGCTTGCTTACGTTCAAACGCCCCAAGTTTTTTACAATGAGGATATTTTCCAATACAACTACTACCAAGGGCGTAATATTCCGAACGAGCAGGATATGTTTATGCGGCTTGTTCAGTCGGGAAGAGACCGTTTTAATGCTGTTATTTATGTGGGCAGCAACTGTATTTTCCGGCGCAGCGCTATTGATCATATTGGCGGTTTCGTTATTGGCACGATCACGGAGGATTTGGCTACGGGGATGAAGCTTCAATCCAATGGGTTTGATTCTTATTGCTTGAATGAGGTATTGGCACTAGGCCTAACGTCTGAGTCCATATCCGATCAAATTAAACAGCGGGCCCGCTGGGCTAGGGGCACGATACAAACGACGAGGATGTCCAATCCGCTTGAGGCAAAGGGCTTATCGTTGATGCAGCGGCTGCTTTATTTCTCCAACCTACTGTACTGGTACTTTGGCGTTACACGCTTTATGTACATACTGTCTCCCATGCTCTTCTTGACCTTTGGCGTGGCTATTCTTGAAACAAGCTTGCAACAGCTGCTTATCTTCTGGCTGCCTTATTTCTTGTTCTCGATTACTGTAGTGCCTTACTTAACGAATAAGAAGCTCAATGTGTTCTGGAACAACGTTTACGAGACGGCCATGACGCCAACGCTATTCCTCGCAGCCCTTCAGGAAACAATCTTCCGCAAGGCTATCCCCTTTGAGGTGACCCCGAAAGGCATTTATCAGAACAAAACGTCCATTAATTATCGCTATATGATGCCGTTGTTCGTTCTGCTTGTGCTATCAGTTGTGCTGATGGCGATAAATGTGGGGCGTATTGTGGGTGCGGGCGAAAATGAATTGCAGTCCATGCTCATTAATTTGTTCTGGCTTGGTTATAACGGAGTGTTTCTTATTCTCGCGCTGCTGCTGGGTTTTGAACGCCCGCGCATGCGGGAGTCGGAGCGCTTCGCCAAGGAGCTGCCGCTCACTCTTCGTTATATGGAAGATGAAGAGCTGAAGATGGAAAACGTCAAGACGCTGGATATTAGTGAGACAGGCTGCCGTATTTATACGGATACGATTTTGCCGCTTCCGGATCGCATGGAGCTGGACATTCCATTATCACAGGACGCTATACGCGTGACAGCTGAGAAAATATTTTATGATAAGCATGGCTCGGGATACCAGGTAGGCTTCAAGCTTCATTGGAGCAACATTGATGAGGAGCGCAAATGGCTTGCTGAAGTATATGGCAATGCGGATGAGTTCGTTAAGGGCGTTTTTCAGGCGGGCGTATGGACTTCCGTAACCAGTTATATTTCTAATTTCAAGTACACCTATAAATCGATAAATCGCAAGTCTCCGCGAGTTAGGCTGAAGCGCCGCGCTTCGATCTTGGTCGATCAAGAGGACCGTTACCGGACGCAGCTGCTTGATATTAGCTACACGGGCTGCCGAATTGAGCTCCCGCAGAAGGCGGCGATGCATGAAGGCAAGAAGGTCAGGCTGCAAATTATCGGCTCAGCGTTCGAGGCAAACGGGCGTCTCATCCGCGTGGGATGGGCTAGGCGCAATAAGATGACGGCGGCCATTGTCTTCGATGAAGCTTTTGATTTAAGCCTGCTGCTGGGGGAGTCCAGCAGCATACCGCCAAGCAAGGAGCTTCGTTCAGGCATTGTGCCAGCAGAAGCGAACTCCAAGTCATAGTAGGGCGAACACGAATGAAAGCCAAGCTATGACGGCGAATGATTGTTTTGCAAGGGGATGAGAGATTTGGAAATACACAGAATTGTTAAGCTGATCATCCGCAGATTGCCGTTTGTCATTATTCCGGCACTGCTGCTGTCAGCCGCAGTGGGCTATGTGAAGATGCAGAGTCCTCCGTCTTATAAGGCAACGGCTGAAGTTGTAATTACCTCACAAGAGACGAGCGATAATTTTACTTCGATTCAAGGCAGTCTCAAGCTGATGGATACGTATAATGTTATTTTGAAAAATCCACTGATTTTGGAGCAGGTAATTGCGGCGCTTGGCCTGCCTTACAGCACAGATCAACTGGCTGCCAAAGTTAGCGCGAAAAGCGTCGAGCTCTCGCAGGTTATCCGAATTACCGTAACCGATGGTGACCGTAAGCTGGCAGCCTCCATTGCCAACACCGTCGTTAGCGTGTTCCGCTCGCAAAGCTTGGAGTTGTTCAAAATCAACAACATTGTCCTGTTGCATAAAGCAAGCGCGGAAAAGGCGGTTTATGTGAGCGCCAATCCATTATTTTATATGCTGCTTTCGTTTGTTGGCGGGTTGATTGTACTTTTATGCCTGTGGCTTCTGCTGCATATGATGTCGCGCAAGCTGCAGACAGCGGCCGAGGTGCAAGCGATATTCGCTGACGTTCCAATGGAAACAACGAAGCTCGCCAGCCGCTTGGAAACAGCTATCCCGTTTTATGGGGGATGGTTGAAGCGCCGTATGGCAGAGGAGGCGAAGTCGCGTGCACTGCGTTACCGCCATGTGATGGAGAAAAGCGGACAGCGCACATTGGCCTTCGGAACGCTTGGCCGTAAGTTTGCGAGCGGAAATATCAGCAAGCAGCTGGCGATGAAGCTGTCTGGGGAAAGCAAGGTCGCTTGGGTGAGGTTTAACCCGAACGGCAAGCTGCCAAGTATGGCTTCTGGCAAAAAGGGCTATGCGGAATGGCCGATTAACCAAGGCTTTTATGGCAAAATCAAAACCGCTGGAAAGCAGTTGGATTGCATCGAGGTATGTGTAGTAGGCGGAAGTCTTTCCATGAAGACGTCGGCTGAGGAGCTGATGGCACAGCTTCGGGAAAGCTACGAGGTTGTGATCTGGGATTTGCCTTCTTATGTTCATTGCTCGGAAGCGCAGACGATTGCGGAGCTGGCCGATTGGCATACGCTCGTAATCAAGGAGAACCGGGTACTCGCTCCGGTTGCACAGGAATGGAAAAGCCGTCTCGCGGCAACGGATGTTCAGATAAATAGTATCGTGTTTATTGAAGTGTAATCACGTTTTATCTAACTTGGGAGGGATTAGCGATGAAAGTAACAAAAGCGATTATTCCGGCAGCCGGACTTGGAACGAGGTTTTTGCCAGCTACAAAGGCAATGCCCAAAGAGATGCTTCCCGTCTTGGACAAGCCAACGATTCAATATATTGTAGAAGAGGCCGTAAAATCCGGCATTGAAGAAATTATTATTGTAACGGGCAAAGGCAAGCGTTCGATTGAGGACCATTTTGACAATGCGTTTGAGCTGGAAGCCAATTTGCTGAAAAACCAAAAGCTGCATCTGCTAGAGAAGGTACAGGAAATTTCCAAGGTCGATATTCACTATATTCGTCAAAAAGAACCAAAAGGCCTCGGACATGCGATTTGGTGCGCGCGCAAGTTTATTGGCAATGAGCCGTTCGCTGTGCTGCTTGGCGATGATATCGTTAAAGGCGAGATTCCATGCACGAAGCAGCTAATTGATGCTTTTGAGCTAACGGGCAAATCGGTTATCGGCGTACAGCATGTACCGGATAAAGAGACGGCGCGTTATGGCATTATTGATCCATCTGAGGTAAATGATCGTTTTATTAAAGTGAACAATTTGGTAGAGAAGCCGAAGCTGGGCACAGCACCTTCCAACTTTGCTATCATGGGACGTTATGTGCTGACGCCGGAAGTGTTCAACCTGATCGAGCAGCAGGAGGTGGGCGCGGGGCAGGAAATCCAATTGACCGATGCGCTGCAAAAGCTGAACCAGGTCGAGGATGTGCTGGCCTATCTATTTGAAGGCAGACGTTACGATGTTGGTGAAATTCCAGGCTTTATTTTGACAAATGTAGAGTTCGCACTCGAACGTCAGGAGTTTTCCGCAGATTTAATTAAATCGCTTGAACAGATTTTAAGCCGTGCGAAAAGTGGAGTGAATGCATAATGAAAGTTACGATAATTGGTACAGGCTACGTTGGCCTGGTGAACGGCGCTTGCTTCGCTGAGAAAGGCCATCATGTCATTTGTGCCGACATTAACCAAAATAAAATCGACCAGCTGAACGACGGTCAAATTCCAATCTATGAGCCGGGCCTCGCAGAATTAGTGCACGCGAACCGCCAATCGGGAAGACTTGCATTCTCAAGCGACGTGGAAGCGGCTGTACAGGCTTCGGATATTATTTATATTGCAGTAGGCACGCCAATGTCCCCAACCGGCGAAGCGGATCTGACTTACGTTGACGGCGTAGCTGAGACGATTGGGAAGTCGCTGAACGGCTATAAAGTCGTCGTGAACAAAAGCACCGTGCCTGTTGGAACGGGCAAACGGGTAGAATCGATCATTCGGGGGCATCTGGGCACGAGCGATGCAAGCTTCGATGTCGTATCCAATCCGGAGTTTTTGCGCGAAGGCACAGCAATCAAGGATTGCATGAATATGGAACGCGCTGTCATTGGTGCCGAAAGCAAGCAGGCGATGCAGTTGATTCGCGAGCTGCATGAGCCATTCAACACAGTCATTGTCGAGACAAACATTGAAACGGCTGAAATGATTAAATATGCCAGCAACGCCTTCCTCGCGATGAAAATTTCCTTCATTAATGATATTTCCAATATTTGCGAGCGTGTCGGTGCGAATGTAGTCGATTTGTCTTATGGACTAGGGCTGGATAGCCGCATTGGAAATAAATTCTTAGATGCCGGTATTGGATTCGGGGGTTCCTGCTTTCCAAAAGATACCGAAGCACTCATATCCATTTCCAAAAATGTCGGTTACGAATTTAAGCTGATTGAATCGGTTATTACAACGAATAAAAATCAGCCGATCCATTTTGTGCAAAAAATCGATACGATTGTTGGTTCTGTTGCTGGCAAAAAAATCGCCGTGCTTGGTCTGGCGTTTAAGCCGGAAACAGACGATATGCGCTCCGCGCCGTCGATTCCAATCATTCGTGAGCTTATCAGCCGCGGTGCCGAAGTGCATGCGTATGATCCGGTAGCGGTTGAACAGGCGAAGCTGGTCATTGGCACGGACGTTGTTTATTCCGATGATCTGCTGCAAACGGTAGACGGCTGTGATGCTTGCGTGATTTTAACCGAATGGCCGCAGGTAGTGAAGATGGATTTGGATGAAGTGAAAAAGCGGCTTAAGCAGCCGATACTAATTGACGGACGCAACATATTTGATTTGGCAGAGATGGAGAAGCGGCAGTTCGTCTATGCTTCCATCGGTCGCCCGGATATTAACGCATATGCCAGCCAACTCGGATAATCATGTGTCGGAAGCCGGCTTGACCCACAGAACCCGCAAGGGCTTTCTGTGGGCATTCACGGGAACCGGATTGCAAAATGTCATCCAGATGGTCGTTCTGGTCGTCCTTGCCCGCTTCGTCGGTGCCGAGGAGTTCGGACTCATTAATTTGGCGCTCGTAATCGTCAGCTTCTCGACCTTGTTTGCCAGTATTGGTGTAGGTCCGGCCATTATTCAGCGCAAAGAAATCCACACGGTCGACTTGCAGGTTTCCTTCTTTATTTCTTCTATGCTTGGCATTGTGGTGGCAGCGGCACTGTGGCTGTCCTCTGATCTGCTGGCGGATTTTTTCAAAATGCCGCAGCTTGCAGCCGTGTTGGGCATTTTGGCACTCGTATTTCCGCTCAATGGCGTTGCCATTGTTTCTGAAGCTTTGCTGCAACGGGAGCTGAAGTTCCGTCAGCTATCGCTGTCGCAAATCGTATCTTATACGGCGGGCTACGGCATCGTCGGCATTACGCTCGGCGTGTATGGCTATGGCATTTGGGCGCTGTTAACCGCTCATTTAGTACAGACGGCTATCCGTTTTACGATGCTCATTGCCACGCAGCCGCCTCGGTTTCTGCGGGAAAAGGCGAGTGGACATGTACAGGCGGCAAAATCGCTGCTGCGGTTCGGCGGTGGCGCAACCATCGACAGCTTAAGCAATTATTTAGCGGTCCAAAGCGACAATCTAATCATTGGCCGCGGACTTGGCGCAGCCGCGTTGGGAATGTACGGCAGAGCCTATCAGCTGGCGGTGCTTCCAGCTACGCTGCTTGGACAAGTGCTCGATAAAGTGTTGTTTTCGTCAATGTCCAAGCTCCAGGATGATCTTCAGCAGCTAAAAGCCTCTTATATAAGAAGCATTTCTTATACATCCTTGCTTGTTGCTCCTATTAGCGTCATCTGTTACCTGCTGGCTTCCGAGATTGTCGCTGTCGTTCTGGGAAGCGGGTGGACAGAGGTCGTTTTTCCATTCCAAATTCTATGCATGGGCATGTTATTCCGTACGACTTACAAAATCAGCAATTCTCTCGTATTGGCAAGAGGGTACGTGTACAAACGGGCTTCACGGCAGGTGCTTTATGTCCTGTTCGTTATTGCGGGCGCAGTGATTGGTATGCACTGGGGCTTGCCTGGGGCCGCTTTCGGCGTTTTGATTGCCATAAGCTTGCACTACTTCAATATGCTGTACTTGTGTAAATCGATTTTATCGTGCACTTGGCGTGAGCTGGGGAATGCGCATTTGCCAGCGCTGCTCGGCAGTGTGTGGATGCTGATTGGCTTGTATGCCATGACGGAAGCGATCAGGCCGCTAGGGTGGATCAGCTTCGTAAACCTTGTGGTGTTCGGCATGTTCGCGATTGTATGGTTTGCGATGGTTGTGCTGTTGTTTCCTAGTGTGATGGTACATATGAGCAGAACGGCGCTCCGCGGCAAAATGCAGCAGGTGCTGGGCAAGGTGCGCAGAAGACGGCAAGCTTAAATTTTTAGGCAGAAGGTGGTTTACGATGGTTCAACATAAGGTGGTTCATATGACAACGGTGCACCATCCGATGGATACCCGCATTTTCCATAAAGAATGCGCCTCGCTCGCGAATGCGGCCTATGATGTGACGCTGATTGCGACGGACCATCCGGATCTGGACCGAGTAAAGCCGGCTTTCAAGCTGATCAAGCTAAAGAAAGCAGCGAACCGCTGGGTTCGTATGACGAAGAACAGCTGGCAGGCTTACCGGCTCGCGAAGCAGCTTGAGGCGGATGTGTATCATTTTCACGATCCCGAGCTGATTTGGGTAGGATGGCTGCTTAAAAATAAATCCAATCATGTTGTTTATGACATCCACGAGGATTATGAGACGGGCATTCGGCAAAAAAAATATTTGCCCGTTTGGGCAAGAAATACGCTTGCGAGCATTTATCGCATCGTTGAGAAGCTTTGCATTAACCAATTCGAAATTGTGCTGGCGGAAAAATATTACCGGGATAAATATTTGCGCGGCGTAGATGTGCTGAACTATCCGATCTTGCAGCCGATGGCGGATAAGCCTGCTGCTAACGCAGAAGCAGGCGCAGCACAGCAGAATGATGCCATTCATCTGCTGTACACGGGCAACGTCACGCTGGATCGCGGCTCTGAGCTGCATGCTCAGATAGCGAAGCTGGACAAGCGCATTCATGTGCATTATGTAGGCAAATGCGCGCAGCCGATTGCGGACCGGGTTGCAGAAGCTGCCGGGGAAGCGGCGGCTCGCGTAACGATTGATGGCGTGGAGAAGTTTATTGCACGCGATGCGATTGACGCCTATTATGCCGAGAGCCGCTGGCTGGCTGGTCTCGCGCTGTTCCCGCCGACTGAGCATTATGCGAAGAAAGAGCTGACGAAGTTTTTTGAGTATATGAATGCGGGGCTTCCGATTATTTGCTCCAATTTTCCAAGCTGGGAAGCGTTCGTGAATCTTCATGAATGCGGTATTGCGGTTGATCCTAATGATGGACCGGCGGTGCTGCGAGCGATTAATGAACTTAAGAACGATCCGGAAAAAGCGGCGAGAATGGGACGCAATGGAAAGCGTGCCGTACGCGAAGAGCTGAACTGGGTGCACGAGGAGAACAAGCTGCTTGGTTTCTACTCGCAGCTGCTGACCAAATAGAGTCTACAATTATAGTAAGTTGGTATAGGAGGAGAGAAGAGAGATGTGGAAAAAAAGAATTCCACTCTTGTTATTCGTTGATATTATTACAAGTACGCTCATCACGTTAATATGCTTCGCTTTGATGTATGAAGGCGAAGGATCGAGCTACTGGCACGCGGTGCTTATTTTTGCGCCAGTCCTGTCGGCATCAACGATTTTATTCATGCTTCGTTACAATTTGTACCAGCGAATATGGAAGTATTCGAGCGTCGGCGAGCTTGTGTCGATTTTCAAGGCGGTCTCGCTAGGCGTTATCGTCAGCGGAATGTTGTTTAGCGTTCTGAAGTGGGAGTGGGTGGATCTAGCGATGCTGCTGTTCATTTTCCAGTCTTCGCTAATCGTAAAGGGCAGCACGCGCTTCGCGCTGCGTCTCAAAAGTGATACCTACAACAAAAAAGGCACCGGCGACCTCAAAGTATTGATTATCGGCGCTGGCGACTGCGGCTCGATGGTTGCCAAGGAAATCAAGCAAAACAAATACATCAACAACAGCTACCCAGTCGGTTTCATTGATGATGATGAGCAGAAGCGGGGAAACCGTGTAGGCGGACTTCGCGTACTGGGAAACCGTAATGATATCGCCGCCGTTGTAGAGAAGCATGAGATTAACCACATCATTATCGCCCTTCCGGCAGCAAGCAAGAAGGATATTTCCGAGATTATCAATCTCTGCAAGGAAACAGGCTGCGAGCTTAAAATTGTGCCGCGGCTGGACGATATTATTCTCGGCAAAGTGACGGCATCATCGATTCGTAATGTCGAAGTAGAAGATTTACTTGGCAGAAGCCCAGTGGCAATCGATCTTGAAGGCATTGCGAATTACGTGGAAGGCAAGGTTGTACTGGTGACGGGAGCAGGCGGTTCTATCGGTTCCGAGCTATGCCGCCAAATTGCGCCGTTTAAGCCAGGAAAGCTGCTGCTGCTCGGTCATGGGGAAAACAGCATCTATCAAATTGATATGGAGCTGAGTAAGACGTTTAAGGAATTGAAGACAGAGGCGATTATCGCCGATGTACAAGACCGTGAGACGCTGTTCGCGCTGTTTGGTGAATACAGTCCACAAGTCGTATTCCACGCGGCCGCTCATAAGCATGTTCCTTTGATGGAGCGCAATCCGAAGCAGGCCGTCATGAACAATATTATGGGTACGAAAAATGTAGCCGAAGCCTGTGACCAGCACGGCGTTGAGCGCTTTGTCCTTGTCTCGACAGACAAAGCGGTCAACCCTACGAGCGTCATGGGCGCGACGAAGCGCGTAGCTGAAATTATCGTGCAGTCGATCAGCTTTTATAGCAATACGAAATTTGCAGCTGTGCGATTCGGCAACGTATTGGGCAGCAGGGGCAGCGTTATTCCGCTGTTCAAGGCACAGATTGCCGAGGGCGGTCCGGTTACCGTAACCGATCCGGAGATGATCCGTTATTTTATGACGATACCGGAAGCTTCCCAGCTTGTCGTGCAAGCAGGCGCCTTTGCCAAGGGCGGCGAGGTGTTCATTCTCGATATGGACAAGCCTGTTAAAATTTACGAGCTGGCCAAAGACTTGATTCGCTTATCCGGCTTCGAGCCGTATCGCGATATTGACATTAAATTCACCGGCCTGCGTCCGGGCGAGAAAATGTATGAAGAGCTGCTGACCGATGCTGAAGGCATGTCGGCTACGCTGAACAACCGCATTTTCATTGGCAAGCCAATGGCGCAGGATATTGAGCCGGTCATGCTGGAGCTTCAGCATTTGGAAGGCATTATCCGTTCTGATTTGTCGGAGGTTAAAGCCTTCGTGAAGCGGACGATCACATCCCGCAGCCGCAATGCCGTATAGCTTTACTGCATACTTTTATGAAGGAAAGAGAGGGTGGTCACTGATGTTAAAATCAAATGCATTTGGGGCCACGCTCTTGCCTGGCGCTGGGCGGAAGTGGGGCGCGCTTGCTGCCCCGTTTGCGATCTTGGCGTCAGGGGAATTTCTGCTGGGCGTATTTTTATTATCCGGCTATATTAAATCGGGCATATCGTTTCCCGTGGACTTAACCTTTTTTCTAATGGCCGTCACGATGTTTCTTTATTTTATCCGCCTTATGCAATCCCAAGAGCTGCCGAAGCCGGCGCTAATCCCGCTGCTGCTGTTCGTGCTGCTGCTTGGCTACATGTTGTTCAGCTTTTCATATTCAACAAGCTATTCATTCGCAATTCAGAAAACATCCCGTTTCTTGCTGCTGACCGCTTGGTCCTTCATCGGGCCTTTTTTGCTTATTCGTGATAAAAAAGGGCTGGAGCGATTTTTCGTCGGCATTATTGCCGTCTCCTCGCTGATGACCTTCTATTGCCTGCAGATGTTTTTGGAGAAGCTGCAAGCTGGTCAATTCATCGGGCAGATTGAGGTGCTGGGCTCGGATTATCTCTCGCTTGGACGAACGAATGGCATCGCGGTTATCGCCTTGATCGGTTTATATTTATACAATCCGCTGCTGCGGACACCCGCCAAAATTCTCGCCAGCCTTTTTCTGGCGTTGACCTTTCTATCGGTTGCTGTCAGCGGCGCCCGAACGCCGCTTATTACGCTGGTTGGAACAATCGTGCTGATCATGTTCCTGTCCGTGAAAGTGAACCGGGGCAAAATCACCTTCTCCAAAGGAGTAGGCACGCTTTTTTCAATTATTTTGCTGCTCGCTGTGCTCGCAGTACCACTCGTGGCTTCTGGCGTCATGGATACCTTCATTTACCGAATCTCGGTGCTGTTTAATCAGCCGGGGGGCGGAGAGTCGGCGGAGGGACGAGTTGAGCGCTATGCGGTGGCATGGCAAATGATTCAGGATCATTTTTTCTTCGGCGGCGGCATTGGCAGCTTTACGATTGCCTTCGCCCATGAGGATGTTTCGAATTATCCGCATAATATTTTTCTGGAGCTGTGGAGCGAGTTGGGGCTTGCTGGCGTATTGCTGTTTCTGGCGACATTTTGGGGAGCGATTCGAGCAGCTGCACGCTTTATTTCTGGAAAAATGACAGACCGCTTCACTTTGGTTACTGTTTTCTCGGTCGTTTTCCTATTCTTGAACGCTAATGTTTCTGGCGATTTGAATGAAAATCGCTTGTTGTTCTGTTATGTGGCGATAGCCTGGCTGCTGCCCTATGCTGCATACCAAGAGCGCAGGCCGCTGGATTTATTCAGGAAATAGGCAGCTATGCCTGCACACACCGCAAGTTCTCTAATGATAAGCTGGAGGGATATTCGTGTCTAATCTGATGGACCCGGTCGTTACGATTGTAACGCCGTCCTACAACTGCTCGCGTTTTATAAAGGAAACGATTGCTTCGGTTAAAGCCCAGACGTTTGAGGATTGGGAAATGATTATTGTGGATGATTGCTCCTCGGACAATTCCTGCGAAATTATTGAAGCGGAAGCTGCGCTCGACAGCCGGATTAAGCTGCATCGCTTGCAGAAGAACAGCGGAGCGGCGGTAGCCCGCAATACAGCGATAAATATGTCGCGTGGCCGTTACCTCGCCTTTCTGGACAGCGATGATTTGTGGCTCCCGACGAAGCTGGCGCTGCAGCTCGATTTTATGCGGACGCAGGATATCGGTTTCTCCTTCACGAGCTATCGTGTCATGTCGGAGGAAGGGGAACTGACAGAGCGAGTTATCGGAGTGGTTCCTTCTATTAATTACGATACGCTATTGAAAAATACGATTATCGGCTGCCTTACCGTCATGCTGGATCGACATAAGCTCGGCCAGGTGCAGATGCCGAACATTCGGGCAAAGCAGGACACGGGCATGTGGCTGTCGATTTTGAAAAAAGGGCATTTGGCCTACGGCCTGCCCGTCGAGCTGAGCTATTATCGCCTCGTGAAAGGCTCAATCTCGAACAATAAAATCAAAGCCGTCTACAAAATGTGGCGTCTGTACCGCGATGTTGAGAAGCTAAACCCTTTTATAGCTTCATGGTGCTTGACGAATTACGTTAAGAACGCCGTGTTTAAGAGATTGTAGAGATAAAGGCTATATAGTGTGGGGAGGAGCGAAAACGCATGTATAATCAAGTTTTAAAAAGAGCATTCGATTTTATATCCGCTGGCATTGCGCTAATTGTGTTCAGCCCGGTCATGCTGGTGGTGGCCATTTTGATCAAGCTGGAATCGCCGGGACCTGTGTTTTTCGTCCAACAGCGGATGGGGCAAAATAACCAGCTGTTTGCGATTTACAAGTTCCGCAGCATGCGGACGGATACGCCGAACGTAGCAACAGATTTACTGCAGGATCCAGCATCCTACATAACGAAGACGGGAAGATTTTTGCGAAAATCAAGCCTCGACGAGCTGCCTCAGCTTATTAACGTCGTGAAGGGGGAAATGTCTGTCGTCGGCCCAAGGCCTGCGCTGTACAATCAATATTCCCTAATTAAGATGCGCAATGACCGCAAAATCAATGATATTAAGCCGGGCTTGACGGGCTACGCCCAAGTGTCGGGCCGGGATTCGATCTCCGATGACGAGAAGGTCCGTCTGGATGAGCATTATTTGCAGCAGATGTCCTTCGGCTTTGACATCAAAATTATTTTTATCACTATTTTCAAAGTTTTCAAAGCAAGCGATATTAAAGCTTAAGGCGGGAGGCAAAAGCAATGATTCTGGTAACGGGCATAACAGGGCTGACGGGCCGATTTTTATATGAGCAGCTTCAGCGGGATTTTAAGCGCGATCAAGTATGCTACATGGTCAGGGAATCAAGCGATGTATCCTGGATGAAGGACGGCGAGCGTTTCGTCTACGGCAATTTGCGTGATGCGGACAGTGTGCAGAAGGCTCTCGGCCATGAAGGGATTACGGAGGTATTGCACCTTGCGCCGCGCAATCAACTGAAAAATGTGCTCGATGCTTGCCTCCAGCATGGTATTCACCGCATTTATTACGTGAACAGCACAGGCATCTACAGCAAGTTCAAGAGCTCCTCGCATATTGATTTGCAAAATGAACAGCTGCTGCGTGCCAGCGGCCTTACCTATACGATTATTCGTCCGTCGATGATTTGCGGCAATCATCAGGATGGCAATATCCATATGCTCGTCAAAATCATGAAGCGTTTTCCCGTTTATCCGATTTTGGGAGCAGGGGATGGCCTGATGCATCCGATCTACGCCAATGATTTGGCGAAGGTGCTCGTTTCGATGCTGAATCGCGAGGAACTGACGCGCGGCCAAGAATACGATGTGGCAGGCAAAGCGCCGCTGAAATACAAGGAGCTGCTTAGCTTGATCGCTGGGGCGATGGGCAAGAAGATTGTATTTCTGCATATTCCTTATAAGCTTGCTTTGCTCGCAGGCCGAATCGGAGAAAAAATACCAAACCGGATCATTAATTATGAGAAGGTTCTTCGCCTGAACGAGGATAAAAACTTTGATTACTCCAAAGCGGCGAAGGAGCTGGATTTCAAGCCGATTGGCTTCGATGAAACCATCAAGCTGGAAGTTGCAGCGCTGCGCAAGCATGGGACGATATAATGATCCGATTCACGAGAGAGGGAAACAACAACACGATGAGACGCAGCTGGATTTGGGGAATTAGTTTATTGGTTGTTATTATAGCCGCGCTGGCTTTGCCGACGCTGAAGTCAGATAAGGCGCAAACCTCCTCTAATGGCGGGAGCACAGGCTTTCATCTAGAGGTGGAGGGCAATCCAGTGGCGAGCGCCGCCGCAGCGACAAGCAGTGCGGATGCCGCTTCTATTAATGTAGTGGATTACGGTGCAGTAGGGGACGGCAAAAAGGATGATTGGAGCGCGATTTCCAAAGCGATTGCCAAGGCAAAGGCGCTGCGGGATAAGGGCCGGCAAGTAACGCTGCTTTTCCCGGAGCTAACGGAATACCGCTCCTCTAAAGCAATTGTGATTCCAGCGAATATTTCGGTGGATCAGCGAGCACCGCTCATATATACCGGAACAGCCTATGAGCCTTTTCTGACGCTGGGCGAGGACAGTACAGTGACGGGAGCTGAATACAGCGGCCTTAATGTACGGCGAGGCAAGCTGGCGGATTGGTCCAAGGACAAGTCGCGTAAGGCGATCGGCATTCGGATTATTAATGCCAACAATTCGGGTATTCACATTCAGCGTGCCGAAAACTTCACCGTAGGCGTAGAGACGATTGGGATTGGTACAGGCTTTGCCTACAATGACATTCGGCTTGGCAAGCTTACCTCCAACCAAATCGGCCTAAAGGTAACCAACAAGCGAAACAAAGCCAAAGTATCGGGCTGGAACAATGAAAATTTGTATACGGGCGGCAACTTTGCGGTGTGGAGCGGCAACAATACGTCGCAGAGCCGATACGGCATTGTGATTACGACGGAGGACGGCTCCTACACGAATAATAACAACAATGTATTCGTAAAGCCTAGCTTTGAGCTGAACCAGCGCAATACGACAGGCTCTGCCGAGAGCGTTCCAATTGTCATTGAGCATGGACTGAACAATACATTTGATTATGTTCGCAATGAGACGAATGGCGTTTATATGGCCCGGTTGAAAAATAAAAGCAACAACAACACCTTTAATGTCAGCTACGGCGACGCCAAGCTGGATGACCAATCGGAGTTCGGTAATCAAATTGTGTCGACGCAGGAATCGAGCTTTTTTGACCAGTTCACGCTGCGCGAATCATTTAATTTGTCGGAGCGCTGGAGCAAGTCGAATAAAGATGCCTCGCTTGACGGCATGTCCTTCTTGAGCAATAAGGGCGGCGAGCCTACGGCGACGAATAATTTTGCCTGCATCAGCAGCAGCAAAGGCTTTGTTACTTTTGCAAATGGCTGTGTCGCTGTAGGGGCAATGGTCGATGTCTCGGTCGTTAAGCAGTTCGTTATTAAGCGGGCGGCGCAGGATGAGCTGGGTGGACGGGTCATTGTTCGCGGCTATGACAAAAATGGCAAGCAGCTCAGCAGCTCGGGCAATTGGCTGCGCGGCATGAGCAACAACAGCTTTTATTTTGCCGATACGTACGGCGGTGTTTATATGTCGGCACGCGATATGTCGGACCCGATCTACTTCGACGTGTTGGACAACGTGAAAAAGATTTGGGTCGGCGTTACGGCTGGCAGCGGCAAGGCGGTTATTAATTCGTTTGGCATCTTTACGAAATCCGTCCATTACCCTGCGGTTTATAGCGGGGTATCGTAGAGCTTTGCTTGGTGAAGAGAGGGCTGCGTTGCGCTGCGCGGAAAGGTTCGGGGTTCGTGTGTGGATGCGGTCGTAGTTACTCGGTAGAAGGTTGTTTGGTCGAAGCATAGTGGCAGCGGACTGAGATGCCGCTATTGTAAGAGATACAAAAAGAATGGGCAGTTATGCGGACAGGAAAGACGCTATTCCCTTCAAAACCCCGTAAAATGAGGGGTAAATGGACAAATAGCGGCTCTGCTGTCCGGCTAGCGGCTAAAAGGCGGCATTTTGCCGAAATAACGGCACTGGTGTCCGTGTCCGCCAGCATATTATTTTTTAAAAGTATCTACGCAGTGGAAGTTGATAATGGGGTGTGGGAATCATGAGGTACAAACTTGCGGGTAAAGCGCTGCTGGCCTTGCTCGTGGCGCTGGTTGCCTGGGAAGGCATTTTGGAGGTTACAACGATTCGTACGACAGGCTTCCAGCAGCATCCTGAACTGGGGCGCATCTTGAACCCGGGGCTTTATGTGAACGGGCAGGAAGGCTACGGCATCACTAAAATTTATGCGGAAGGCGCCATCGCGCAGCCTTTTCCCGATCCGAATGAGACGGCCGCTGCCCGCAAGGCAGAGTACCGGATATTATTTTTGGGCGATTCCTATACGGAAGCGCTTCAAGTTGGCGATCAAGTGAAGTTTTTTCGCCAAGTCCAGACACGGATGCCTGAGCTGGATTCACGCAAGGTCATGACCTATGATGCTGGACGCAGCTCCGCCTCACCCGCACATTATGCCTATTTGGCTGACTTCTACAAGAAGCGCGTCGATCCCGACGCCGTTGTCATCCAGATTAATGAGAATGATCTCAAGGATCTGTACGGTGAAAATGCCAGCTACTATGCCACGAAAGACGGGGACTCGTACAAGCTTGTTTTTAATGAAGACTTTATTAGCCGCAATGCCGTTGCAGCAAAGCTTCAAGCCTTCTATGGTTTATTGCGGTTGTCTGTTGTTCGTGTTGGCTCTGATCATTTGCAAAAGCTGCTGGAGAAGGATGAAGCTGCGCCAGAGGATACCAAGAGCCCAGACTTCACACCTCAAGCGGGAGATGAACAGCTGGTCAACTGGATATTCGGTATTTTGAAGGAAAAATATCCGAAGCTTGTTTTTGTCTTTTTACCCCAAATCGACTTTCAGTCGCTAGATGGCGAGCAGCAGCCTGGTTATTTTGAAGAATTGGCCGAGCGCACAGCCAAAGAGCAGGGAATTCCAATGCTGAATATGAGACGGGATTTTGTGAATGCCTATCAGGATACGGGGCTGCCAGCCTATGGTTTCTCCAACACTACATATGGAACTGGGCATATGAACAGCTCGGGGCATGATTTAGTGAGCAAAGCAGTAGCGAAATATTTCGAAGGAAGATGAGAAAATGATATTTTCAAGCTGGGAGTATCTGCTGTTTTTTGCCGTAATGCTTATCCTGTTATCTACTATTAAAATACATGCGCTGAAAAAAGCGGTTTTGCTGATCGGCAGCTATTATTTTTACAGCGTATGGGATTACCGTTTCGTCCTGCTCGTGCTGGTGATGACGCTTATTAACCATGTGAGTGCCGTGTCGATTGACCGGGCTGCAGAGGCTGCGGTGCGTAAGCGCTGGCTTATATTCAGCGTCATTGCCAATCTCGCAATTCTTGGCTTCTTCAAATATTTTAATTTTTTCATAGATTCGGCAAATGGCTTGCTGGATCAGTTTGGCATGACGTTTCCGCTGCTGTCAATCGTGCTGCCTGTGGGGATCTCGTTTATTACGTTCGAGGTGATGAGCTACACGATCGATGTGTACAAGCGCGACATCAAGCCTTCGTCCATTTGGGACTTTTCGCTGTTAATCGTGTTTTTTCCGCATTTGATCGCAGGGCCGATTCTCAAACCGCGGCATTTTCTGCCGCAAATGGCCCGTGACATCGTCATCAAGCGCAGCAACCTGATTGAAGGCGGACAAATATTCATCTTTGGTCTGGTCAAAAAGATTATTATCGCCGATCATATGGCGATGTTTGTCGATCCGGTATTTGCAAGTCCCGGCGAATATTCGCCACTTACCGTATGGCTCGCAGTTATTGCGTATGCGGTGCAAATCTATTGTGATTTTTCTGGCTACTCCGATATGGCGATCGGTTCGGCAAAATGCATGGGCATCGACATTCCGCGCAACTTCAATATGCCGTACCTGTCCCGCAGTGTCACAGAATTTTGGCGGCGCTGGCATATTTCGCTGTCGTCTTGGCTCCGAGAATATTTGTATTTCTCTCTTGGCGGCAATCGCAAAGGGCCTATTCGTGCCAATATCAATCTCATCCTCGTAATGCTGCTTGGCGGCCTATGGCATGGAGCAAGCTGGAATTTCGTATTATGGGGGCTGCTGCATGGGCTTGCCCTCGTCATTCATAAGCTTTATTTCAACCATGTGCTTAAAAAACAGGAAATCAACCACTGGTTATACCGAACCGCTGCGTGGGCGCTTACGTTTGTATTTGTCTGCGTCACCTGGGTATTTTTCCGCTCGCAAAGCTTTGAGCATTCCTTATTGGTGCTGCGCAAAATGTTCCTCATCGACACCGGCGGCCTGATGTGGTTCTATCCTTACTTGGGCTTCGTGCTTGTGCTTGTTTTGGCCGGCCATATGGTGGGCGTAAGGCTCAAGACGTATCCAAGCGTCAATCTGACGACCTTTAGGGGATTGTTTATTTTATTTTTCGTGCTGCTCGCACTCCTATTGCTTATGCCTACAGCCTCCACACCATTTATTTATTTTCAGTTTTAAGGGGGACGAGGCGTGAATCGGCAATGGAGTCGAAGGAAACGTATCACCTTGTGGACGCTGGGCATGCTGCTCGTTCTGCTGGCGGTTGCTGTATGGCGCGCCGGGTACTTTTTGGCGGTTGCGTCGAACGCTTCCGCCTCGCAGGCGATTATTGTATTGAGCGGCGAGGAGGGGCGGCTGGCGAAGGGGCTGGAAATTTATCAGCAATATGAAGCGGAAGCACTCATTATTTCCAACGCAAACGACCATTATATTCAAGAGGAGCTTCGCCTTGCTGTTTTGCCACCAAGCGGGGTTTATTTGGAGACGCAGGCGCGAAGCACGAAAGAAAATGCGGCTTACGTAAGGACGCTTATGGATCAGCATGGGCTCCGCTCCGCTATCGTGGTCACTTCTGATTTTCATATGCGCCGGGCGAGATATCTTTTTGGGCAAACGTTTGAGGATGGGGATTTCCGGCTCACCTACGCCAGTTACGAAAGCCCGCAGTTTAACGCTGCCAAATGGTGGAGCAGTAAAACTAGCCTGATGATTACCGGAAATGAATATATCAAGCTGGGCGGAAATTGGCTCGGTATCGATGGGAAGGAGGCCAAACGCCTGCTTAAACGCTTGAATAAAGCTGTATTCTGAATGGGATAACGACAGCTGCAGCCAGAATGATTTTACAATGGGGGTTTTGTGATGAAAAAGATGTGGGTGGCCCTTGCGCTGCTTGTGCTTGCGATAGGGAGCTATCTGGCATTTGGCCAAACGAAGCAGCAAGGTGCCTCTCCGGAAGCGTCTCCAGTAAAGCCTGCGGAAAAAATCAGCTTGTCCTTCTGGACATATTATGGCGGCTGGGAGGATACCATCAAGGCATTTAACGACCTGCATCCAGAGGTTGCAATTAAGGTGACAGAGGTTACCTACGCTGATCAGGTTGAAAAATATACCGAAGCGCTTGCCTCAGGCAGCGTTCCAGATATCATTATGCTCGATAGCGCCGCCTTTCCGAACTTTGGGGACAGCGACAAGCTGGAAAATTTGCTCGACGCTCCTTACAATGCTGGCGCATATAAGGCTGGCTTCAGCCAGTCGCTGTGGGACAGCAACCTTTCCTTCGACGGAAAGCGCCTTATCGGCTGGCCGCTCTCCTCATCGCCAAAGGTGACCTACTATCGTGAGGATATTTTGAGGAAATACGGCTTCCCTACCGATCCGGAAAAGCTGGCGACGTATATGGATGATCCAGATAACTGGGTCAAGATGAACAACACGCTGCAAAAAAAGGGCGTTCGGATTACGCAGTGGTACGGCGAGACAATCAATCTGTTTGCCAGCGCCCAGAGGACGGGCTTGGTTAATAATAACAATCAGTTCGCTTACAATAATGATACCTTCGAGCAGGCGATTGCGCTGACGCAGCGTTTGAAGGAGCATTTGCCCGGCGTCAACATCTGGGAGGATTCAGGTGAAGAGGCTGTTCGGGATGGCAAGCTGGCTATGGTGTACCTAGGTATCTGGGGAGACTCAGTTCTGGAGCAGTGGGCACCGAAAACGGCAGGCAAGTGGCGGCAAACCCGTCTGCCGCTGAAATTGAACGGCTGGGAGAACAGTTCGGTATTTCTACTGCCTTCCGGCGGCAAGCATAAGGAGATGGCCTGGACGTTCATGAATTACGTCGTAACCGATCATGCGAAATACGGTCTTGGCAATGCGGTTCCGGCCTATGCTCCCGTGCTGGCCAAAAGCAGTCAAAAACCTGAGCCCTCAACATTTTTAGGGGGGCAAATCGTTTATCCGCTTAATGTAGAGCTCGCGAGCAAAATGCATGAGCGCAAATACACAGCGCTGAATATTGACACGCAGAAGCTGTGGAACGAGCAGCTCGCCAAAGGCATTGAGAAGGGTTGGAAGCCGAAGACCATCCTGGATCAGGCTGAAAAAGAAATCAATCGCAGGCTTGCTGACCTAGCAAGCAAAGTTGGTGCTACAGCACCGGCAGCAGATGCAGCAGGCCATGCATCAACTGATGCCGCTGCAGCGTCTGAGGGAGCCTCCAGCGCGGCAGCGAAGCCTTAAAGGGTGCAAGGTGCCGCAGCTGAGCGGAAAGGCTGGAATGAAAAGCCGCTGACCTCATCGGTCGGCGGCTTGCAGCATGCGCATAATATCAAGCTCCCCGATGAGCCGCTGGGCTTTGCTTCCCCGCAACGGCTGGTTGGATCGCTTGAGTATCCATTTAATGTCGGCGGGCGATAAGCCCGGTTTATAGGCGAGCAGCAGCGCAATAGCGCCACTGACATGAGAGGTTGCCATGGAGGTGCCGCTCATCTCATGGTATTTGCCGCGCAGCCATGAGGAGACGATTTTATCGCCTGGGGCGTAAATATCGATATGGGTACCGCGATTGGTGAAAGGGGCGACACGCCTAAGGCGGGTAGTAGCGCCCACCGAAATCGTTTGCGGATAACGTGCTGGATAATCAACCGAGCGTCGTTTGCCGTCGTTGCCTGATGAAGCGACTACTATAATGCCTGCGTTATATGCATTGGTAATGGCGGTAAGCAGCGCTTTGCTGCGGGTTTTCATTCCGAAGCTCATATTGATAATATTAACCCGGTTTCTCACGCACCAGTCGATGCCGAGTATGATGTCCGAGACGAAGGCGCTGCCGTTGTGGTCGAACGCTTTCACGGGGTAGATTTGTGCGCGCGGAGCGATGCCAATCATGCCCTGCAGCTGATTGGCTGCAGCAATGGTTCCGGCAATATGGGTGCCATGTCCATTGTCATCATGGGGAAGCATGCTGCGGTTCAGCAAATTTATGCCGCGCGACAGCGACTGGCGCAGGTCGGGATGGCTGAAATCGACGCCGGTATCAATGACGCCAATTTTAATGCGATGGCCGGTAGTCATGCCCCAGGCTTGCGGAGCCTTGACATGCTGGACGCCCCAAGGAATTCCTTTTTCGGACATTGAGGATTTGGGTGTAGCGGCATGAACGGTAATGCGTCGATCATCCTCACTCCATACCCCTGTGGAGAATCGGGCGAGGGTTTCTTCGACAGGCAGACGACAGGAAATAGCGCGTATGATGGGCAGCTGTTTGACGGTTTTAAGCGCAGTCTTGCCATCAGGCAGCTCCGACCAGTCTTTTATAAACCGCTGGTACTCGCTCTGCTGGTAAAAACGGATAATGCGCTTTGGTGTCGTCTGCTCCGAGCCTGCCATCGCGCCTTGCAACCAATGGAGAAAAACGGTAGTGTCCAAATTTCGCGTCCCCTCCCGACGGACGATGCTGAGCTATTGTATGATAGAGGGGAGCAAGCTGCATGAGCCACTTGCCTTTTTTGATATAATTAGGCGTGAAACCGTGTCAAAATGCACGGTCGCACATAGGATGATGTAAGAGTTCTATGGGGCTCTTACCTCTCCGGAACGTTAGCGGCTAGCGCGGCCCGGATGGATACAGTCAGAGCGAAGGGATTCCTTCGCTTTTTATCATGTTGTACAAGCTGCGGAGAGCGGTTCAAACCGCTCTAGCGCTAATAAATTCATTATCATGGTGCGAGCTTTGTGGACAAGTCCCACAATGGAAAGGCTGACGCTTGCTTTTTTGAAAGAAATAGGTTTTACTATAGTTTGATAATGAATGAAGATGGCAAGAGAGGATGTGTCCATATGAGCGGCAGCAACATCACTTTGAAGCTGGACCCTGAGCGGATTAAGGAAATGCCAATGGTTGATTTGGCATTTGAATTTCTTAAGACAACGAATAAGCCGTATTACTACCGTGATCTCATGATGGAGATTGCTAAAATACGCGGATTGTCAACCGATGGGATTAATCAAGTTATTGCACAAGTATATACTGAAATTAATATTGACGGCCGTTTCGCTTGCGTCGGCACAAATATGTGGGGACTTAAGCGCTGGTATCCAGTAGAGCGCAACGAAGACCCGATTTCCAACGCCAAACGCTCCAGAATCATTAACGACGACGACGATCTCGATGATGAAGATCTGTTCGCGGATGAGGAAGAGGAAACTTACGCAGCGGACGAAGAGGACTACGATGTTTATGATGAAGATCGTGAGTTCGAGGAAGCTGAAGAAGAAGCCGAAGCAGACGAAGAAACCGGAATCGAAGGCGAAGAGCTGGTAGATGATGATTCGGATGAGGAACTGGAAGAAGGCGAGGAAGCGGAAGATTTTGAAGAAGATGAAGAGGAAGAGGGCAGCAAGTAAGTCCTTGTTCACCCATGAATCGTTTAGGCTTGAAATATAACAATGGATAAGAAGGTCTCTTATTCTGGCCGCTTCTATTTCAGAGTGGAACGCTCGTTGCCGCCAAGTACGACAGGCAGCGCCGTTTATACTTGACAGGTTGTATACGTCAGAGTAAACTATTGCATGGGCTTTAGATTCGGTTAAGACAACCGCTTAATAATACGCCAAACGAAAAGTGCCCCGTACTCTACGGGTGTCACTTTTTTTGTTTGTACAAGAACATGTTCGGCGACGGAAGGCTTTGGCTTTTCGTTTGATGATACAGATAAACCGCTGTGGCGCGAAAGCGCCTATGTTTATTGGATAGATTGGGAATCCTATAGGAATACACACTAGAGCTTGGAGGGTATTGGCACAGTGACAAAATATATTTTCGTAACCGGAGGCGTGGTCTCTTCCTTGGGTAAAGGGATTACAGCCGCATCGCTTGGTCGATTGTTGAAGAACAGAGGCCTCAAAGTAACGATTCAAAAGTTTGACCCGTACATTAACGTAGACCCGGGAACGATGAGCCCTTATCAGCATGGTGAAGTGTTTGTAACCGATGATGGCGCAGAGACGGATCTTGACCTTGGCCACTACGAGCGTTTCATCGATATCAACCTGTCCAAAAACAGCAATGTAACGACAGGAAAAATTTATTCCAACGTTATTACCAAAGAGCGCCGTGGCGACTATTTGGGTGGAACGGTGCAGGTTATTCCGCATATTACAAATGAAATCAAGGATCGTGTATTCCGCGCAGGCAAAGAATCGGCTTCCGATGTTGTCATTACGGAGATCGGCGGAACGGTTGGCGATATCGAGAGTTTGCCATTCTTGGAAGCTATTCGTCAAATCAAAAGCGATATTGGCCGTGACAATGTAATGTACATTCACGTGACGCTGATTCCATTCATTAAAGCGGCTGGCGAAGTGAAAACGAAGCCGACTCAGCACAGTGTAAAAGAGCTTCGCAGCATCGGCATCCAGCCGAACGTAATCGTATGCCGTACGGAGCATGCGATGGCGGAGGACCTGAAGCACAAAATCGCCTTGTTCTGCGATATTGATGCTAATGCAGTTGTGGAATGCCGTGACGCTTCCACATTGTATGAAGTGCCTTTGATGCTTCGCGAGCAAGGCTTGGACGATATTGTCGTCAACCACTTGAAGCTCGGCACGAACGAGCCGGATATGACGGAGTGGACAAGCCTCGTACAGCGCGTGAAGTCGCTGCACAAAACAACAGAGATCGCGATTGTTGGTAAATACGTGGCGTTGCATGATGCTTACCTAAGCATCGTGGAATCCCTTGCTCATGCAGGTATCGATGCTGATTCCGAAGTGAAAATCCGTTGGGTAAATGCGGAAGAATTGACGGATAGCAATGTGGCAGATCGCTTGCAGGGCGTTCACGGCATTCTCGTGCCGGGCGGCTTTGGCGATCGTGGTATTGAAGGCAAAGTTATTGCCATTCGCCATGCCCGCGAACAGCAAGTGCCGTTTTTCGGTATTTGTCTTGGCATGCAAGTGGCTGTTATTGAATATGCACGTCATGTTGTTGGCCTTGATGGCGCCAACAGCTCGGAGATTAACCCATCGACGCCATACCCTGTCATTGACCTGCTGCCTGAGCAGAAGGACATTGAAGACATGGGCGGCACGATGCGTCTTGGCCTATATCCTTGTAAGCTTATTCCAGGCTCGCTCGCTGCTGCAGAATATGGCGATGAGCTGGTATATGAGCGTCACCGTCACCGGTACGAGTTCAATAATGAATTCCGCGAGCAAGTGGAAGCAGCTGGCTTGACCATTTCGGGAACTTCCCCGGATGGCAGACTAGTAGAAGTGGTGGAAATGAAGGATCATCCTTGGTTCCTAGCCGTTCAATTTCACCCGGAATTCACTTCAAGACCTAATCGTCCTCAGAAGCTGTTCCGCGGATTTGTCCGCGCGGCGCTTGCGTTTTCGGAGAGATAGTGTATTCGTAACATAAATGTATAAACCGTCCAATTTTTTTCCTGGAGCAGAAGGATATTCCGACTTGATCCGCGAATATATTAACGATGATGGAAGAGCAGGCCAATTGTTGTCGCTCTGTCGTAGGAGGTATTATATTTTGGAACAAAAGAAGCTATTAATAGTGGACGATCAGAATGGAATCCGTGTGCTTTTGATGGAAGTGTTCAGCAGTGAGGGTTATGCGACTTTTCAAGCATCCAACGGCAAGCTTGCCTTGGAAATTGTGAAGAAGGAAAGCCCTGATTTGGTGCTGCTTGACATGAAGATTCCCGGTATGGACGGTTTAGAAATTTTAAAGCATGTGAAAGCCATTAATAAAGACATAAAAGTCATTATGATGACGGCTTATGGTGAGCTGGATATGATTAAGGAAGCGACCGATCTCGGAGCCTTGATGCATTTCACCAAGCCGTTTGATATTGATGAAATGCGAATAGCGGTGAACATGCAGCTAGATGGCGGTTCCAGCAGTCGATTCGCGATAGGGTCCTGATTAGCGGGCCCTTTTTTATTATTCTATTATTGGAGTCTTGGCAAAAGAGCTTTACCATTCCTATCGCCATTATGGTATAATGGCTCAGAATCAAGCTGTTCATTTGTCTATCGCATTAGGTATTGGTAAAATAAATGTAAACACAGAGAACCATGTGGCTTGCAGCTCTGCAATTCTCGAAAATGATGTCGGCGAATGGACAAGGTTTTCATCCATGGAGATACCTGTCTCCTGCTCGCTTTGCAAAGCAAGCTGTATTTCAAGAGAAAATCCGCTTGTTCGGAAGTAACAATCAAGCGTAACAACAGGAGCACGGGATGACGAACCGCCTTCTAACAGTGTGCATGCGGCGGCGTGTGCTCGCTGTGGCGGTTTTTCCTTTGTTCTCTTTCGATACAACGGGAGGACTACAAAATTGATGGAGAAATTGATGATACGCGGCGGACGTCCGCTGCAAGGAACGGTCCAAATCAGCGGTGCTAAAAATAGCGCTGTAGCGTTGGTTCCCGCTGCAATACTGGCGGAGTCCGAGGTTGTGCTGGACAATTTGCCTCATTTGAGTGATGTTGCTGTTTATAGCGAAATTTTGCAAGATCTTGGTGCGGTCATTGACTGGCAAGGCGATATGATGCGCATTGATCCTTCTAATCTTAAAGCGAGACCTATGCCCAATGGCAAGGTTAAGCTGCTTCGTGCTTCCTACTATTTGATGGGAGCGATGCTGGGACGCTTTGGAGAAGCTGTTATTGGCTTGCCTGGCGGCTGCAATTTTGAGCCAAGACCTATCGATCAGCATATTAAAGGCTTTGAAGCGCTTGGCGCAACCGTAACGAATGAGCATGGCTCGATGCGCATATCTGCCAAGGAGCTGCGGGGAGCGAAAATTTATCTTGATGTGGTAAGTGTAGGAGCAACAATCAACATTATGCTTGCGGCCTCTCGGGCCAAAGGCTCTACTTTAATAGAAAACGCGGCAAAAGAGCCTGAAATTATAGATGTAGCTACTCTTCTCAATGCCATGGGCGCAAAAATTAAAGGGGCCGGCACGGAAACCATTCGGATTGAAGGAGTGGATAGCCTGCACGGCTGCCGCCACTCCATTATTCCTGACCGCATTCAAGCCGGAACCTACATGATTATCGCCGCGGCAACGCGCGGAGATGTCACGATTGACAATGTCATCCCGAAGCATATGGAAGCTATGACGGCGAAGCTGGAAGAAATGGGCGTTACCGTATACGAAATGGATGAGTCTATCCGCATCGTGGGCGCTCCAAAGTACAATGCTATTGATGTTAAAGCATTGGTTTATCCAGGCTTTGCTACCGATTTGCAGTCCCCTATGACGAGCTTGCTGACGCAAGCGAGCGGCGTAAGTATTTTAACCGACTATGTATACAGCAATCGTTTCAAGCATGTCCCTGAACTTGCGCGCATGGGCGCGGGCATTCGTGTTGAAGGAAGATCAGCCATTATTGAAGGCGGCCCGCTTAACGCCGCTAAGGTTCGAGCAGCAGATCTGCGTGCAGGCGCGGCGCTTGTCATTGCTGGCTTGACCGTACCGGAAGGCATTACCGAAATAAGCGGCGTCGAATATATTGACCGTGGCTACGATCATTTGGTTGATAATTTGCGAAGACTGGGCGCCGATGTGTGGCGTGAGACGGAAACCTTCTAAATTGCAGGCAGACCTGAGCTTGGCGCTGGTCCATAGGGATGAGGAATAACCGGCGCCAACTATGGTATATACTGATAGATCGGACTATAGCGGTATGCTGTACCATAAAACTGAATAAAGTGGTGAGAACATGACAGATCTTCAGATCGCCGATCTGGAAGAGTTGAAGCTGACGGATTTGTATAAGCTGGCGAAGCAGTATCAAATTCCGTATTATGGCCAACTCAAGAAGAAGGAATTGATTTTCGCAATATTGCGGGCTCAGGCTGAGAAAAGCGGCTTGATGTTCATGCAGGGCGTCTTGGAAATTTTGCCGGAAGGCTTCGGCTTTCTTAGGCCTATCAACTATTTGCCAAGCAAAGAGGATATTTATATTTCGGCTTCCCAAATTCGCAAGTTCGATCTTCGTACAGGCGATCTAGTATCCGGCAAATGCCGGCTTCCGAAAGATTCGGAGAAATACTTTGGTTTGCTGCAAGTAAATGCAGTTAATGGGACGAGTCCTGAACTCGCAGCTGAACGGTTACATTTTCCCGCATTGACTCCTCTTTTTCCACAGAAAAAACTGGTGCTTGAGACGGCATCCTCTAAACTTTCCACACGAATTATGGATTTAATTGCGCCTGTTGGACTTGGCCAGCGTGGACTCATTGTTGCACCTCCGAAAGTCGGCAAAACGTTGCTTCTCAAAGAGATTGCCAACAGCATTTCTACCAATCATCCTGAGATTGAGCTGTTCGTATTGCTTATTGATGAACGACCTGAGGAAGTTACAGATATGCAGCGTTCGGTTAAGGGCGAAGTCATCGCTTCTACTTTTGATGAAGTGCCGGAAAATCATATTAAGGTAACAGAGCTTGTCTTGGAGAGAGCGCTGCGACTGGTGGAGCACAAGAAGGATGTTGTTATTTTGATGGATAGCATTACGCGTCTGGCGCGTGCCTACAATTTGGTAGTGCCGCCATCCGGCCGTACGCTGAGCGGTGGTATCGACCCTGCTGCATTCCATCGTCCGAAGCGGTTTTTTGGTGCGGCGCGGAATGTGGAAGAGGGCGGAAGCTTGACGATCCTTGCGACAGCGCTTGTGGAGACAGGCTCGCGTATGGATGACATCATTTATGAAGAATTTAAAAGTACAGGCAATATGGAGCTGCATTTGGACAGAAAACTGGCTGAACGCCGTATTTTCCCAGCGCTGGATATCCGCAGATCGGGTACGCGCCGAGAAGAAATGCTCCTGACGCAAGAAGAGCTGGAGAAGCTATGGGTGGTTCGTAAAAATATGAACGATTCGATTGAGTTCGTTGACGGCTTCCTCAAAAAGCTGAAAAACAGCGAAACGAATAGTGAATTTCTCTTGTCGCTCGATTCCATGCCTGAGACGAAGCCGCCGCAGCGCAGCAGCGGAATCAAAAGCAGCAGTACTAGTTCGTCGTCATCATCAACGCCAGCGGCGGGCCGCCGTTCGGCAGCCCCTCGCACGACGCATAGCTCTTAGCGCTGCCTGAAAGGAGAACATCATGAATCTTGTATATGCTGATGAACAAGGAAATGTCTTTGATCATCCTCACTATATAGCCTTAGGCCGCAGCGGCGATATGATTGTCGAAATGATGGAGGACGAGCTCATTCCGTTGCCGGAAGGGGCGACGCTTGTAAGCTTGCCATTTACGAAGGCAGTGGGCCTGAACCCGGATACGGGCGAAATGCAGCTGCTTCCAGGCAATAAGCAGGCGGTTGGCGCGCTTTTGCCACAAGGCTTTACGCGGCTTGCCCTGCCAGGCTATGTCAAAGCAGACAAAAACGAAAAATTGCCTTTATTCGGTTATACGGCAGTCGTATGGAAAAACAATGGCTTCTACGTTGCAGCAGAGCAATCCGATAATCCGGAGCGCTGGGATCCGCTGAATTGCGACCGTGATGAGGTAAAGCAGCAAGTTGAACGCATTACGTCTAAATATCCGGAAAATCGTCTATATAAGCATTTGTCGAACTGTGCACTTGGCTATGAATGCTTGACGTCGTCTAATACTTTCCTGCAACGCTGGGAAGGAGCGGTTCCGGTTTCGTATTCGTGTAATGCAGGATGCTTTGGATGTATTTCTGAACAGCCGGACGACAGCGGCTTTGTTGCTCCGCAAACACGGATGAATTTCAAGCCGACAGTGGATGAAGTGACTGAGATTATGCTGGAGCATCTTCGCCATGAAGATTCCATCATCAGCTTCGGGCAAGGCTGCGAAGGCGAGCCTTCTACGCAGGTGCGGATTATTGTCGACGCGATGCGCCGGGTAAGAAACCAGACATCACTTGGCTACATTAACATTAATACGAACGCTGGACTGACGGATCACATTCGTGCAATTGTCGATGCGGGCCTCAATCTGATGCGTGTCAGCACCATCAGTGCGCTTGATGACCATTACAATGCCTATTACAAGCCGCGTGGCTATACGCTCGCCAATGTAGAGAAGTCGTTGAAATATGCGACAGACAAGGGCGTATATACGTCGATTAACTATTTGATTTTCCCTGGTGTGACGGATCGTGAGGAAGAGATGGAGGCGATGATCGGCTTTGTTAAGCGGACTGGACTCAAGCTCATCCAAATGCGGAACCTGAACATTGACCCGGAAAGCTATTTATCCTTAATCCCGCCGCCGCAAGGCGAGATTTATGGGATGAAGCAGATGCTGGAAATTTTCCGTGATGAGCTGCCAGATGTCGTTATTGGCTCGTTCACCCATGTTCCGCCTGCGAGCTTAATTCAATCTTAATGCCCTAGAAGGAGCAGATTGTCCAGTAATGGGCAGCTCCTTCTTTTGAAATATAGGAAAGCATATGATTTCTCCATACTTTCTCTATATTTCTCGGACTGAAACGTGCCGCGCCGCCGAAGGACGGCGACAATCGTTTCACCTTGTGTTTTACAACATGGACTGGGCTATGCTATAATGCAGAGATGTATGACTTAATTCTGGGCCCGCCTGTGGCTCAGGGCAGAAAGAGGTGAAAGAGATGAAACAAGCTATTCATCCGACATACCATATCACTACAGCAACTTGCGCTTGTGGTAACACTTTCGAGACTGGTTCCATTAAACCGAACCTTCGTGTAGAGATTTGTTCCCAATGCCACCCATTCTATACGGGTAAGCAGAAGTTCCTGGATGTGGGCGGCCGCGTCGATCGTTTCAAAAAGAAATACGGCATCTAATTGCTGTGATGTCTATTTTGTCTATATTTGGCAGAATACAAGAACCTCCCTTAGCCATTCTAATGGTTATAAGGGAGGTTTTTTTGATGAGATGGAGCATATTGCTTTCAAAAAGCTCGCGTATGCTGTTATTGGCAGGTGTCCTGCTGCTGGCAGCGACAAGTGCTGCCGGCTGTGGCCAGCCTGATCATAAGCAGCAGATGCAATCCTATGGCCATGACGGTTATATGGGGCTGTCTAACAGCAACCCAAACATACCGAATAAGCATTCGTATTTAAATTACGGCTCAGACGGCAAGTTTGTTGGCGAGTTGATCAAGAAGATGGATGGTGTCCATAAAAGCTGGATTCATTTCAATGGGGAGCATCTGGTCGTTCATTTGACCGCCAAACCAGGCATGACCGATGCGCAGGTGAAGCAGCTTCAGCATAAAGCAGAGGAAACTTTGCAATATAATATGCCGCGGTATGAGGTGCGGGTAAAAACGAGTCGGTAACGCCCGGTTTTATGTGGAAAGGTCCTTCCCTTTATGGGAAGGCCATGACGCTCACGCTTGCTGAAAAGCAGCATATCATGTCTTGTCTCCAGAAAAGTTGCGCTTTGTAACATTATCAGCTATACTTATTTTTGCCGTGCTAGATGGGGAGTTAGCGGTGCCCTGTAACTCGCAATCCGCTTTAGCGAGGTTGAATTCCTGTTTGAGGTTATGTCTATGCGGGGTTTGGCGCTTGCGAGCAGTGTTGACAGTTGGGTCCTCCGCAATGGACGCTTGTGAACTCGGTCAGGTCCGGAAGGAAGCAGCCGTAAGTAAGTTAGTTCATGTGCCGGGGGAGTGCCTGGCTCGAGCTGTGGTGCAAGAGTGCCGCCTGGGTTACATTAATCAAGGACAGGTGCACGGTATTAAAGTTTTATATTTCGGATGTTCACAGACACCGGCGACGCTTTTCGATGAACTCGAATGGTGCTGCGGGTGTTTTTTGTTTGGCTTGAGGCTTTGATCATGTATAATAAGAGATAGAGTATTTTTGCAGAATTCCTGTAAGGAAACAAGAAGGGAACGGTCCATGTGACTCATATTGCCTTGTACCGTGCCTGGCGTCCCCAGACGTTTCGGGACATGGTGGGACAACAGCATATTGTGCAGACGCTGCAAAATGCGATAAAAGAGGATCGCGTTTCGCATGCCTATTTGTTCAACGGTCCCCGTGGGACGGGGAAGACGACGACAGCTAAGGTATTGGCGAAAGCAGTCAATTGTGAAGCTGGCCCGGCAGTGGAGCCCTGCAATGAATGCGACGCATGCCGCGGTATTACAGCTGGTCATATTATGGATGTCGTGGAGATTGATGCTGCCTCCAATCGGGGCATCGACGAAATTCGCGATATACGGGATAAGGTGCGCTACGCCCCATCTGAAGTGCGCTATAAAGTGTACATTATTGATGAGGTACACATGCTTACTTCAGAGGCGTTCAATGCTTTGCTCAAAACATTGGAAGAGCCGCCTGCACATGTTATCTTTATATTAGCAACAACAGAGCCGCATAAGCTTCCTGCAACGATTATTTCCCGCTGCCAGCGTTTTGATTTTCGGCAGGTATCGCTTGCAGAGCAGTCGGAACGGCTTCATGAGATTTGTAAGGAAGAAGGCATTAGCGCCGAAGAGGATGCGATTGCTTATATTGCAAGGCTGTCGGAAGGCGGCATGCGTGACGCCATCAGCCTACTGGAGCAGGTAGCGGCTTTCGGAGGCGGAAGCATTACACTGGATGGTGCTGTCGATGTAACGGGCGGGATGGCGGCCGACCAGTTCTATGAACTGGCGGAAGCGGTTCGCGATCGTGATGTTGGCGCTGTAATGCCGCTTGTCGAAAGCCTGACGCAAGCGGGCAAGAGCGCGGATAAATGCATGGAGAACCTGATTTATTATTTCAGGGATTTGCTTGTGCTTAAGCTTGCTCCGCAAGGCGGAGCAGCAACGGAACGCGTCGTTGACGCGGACCGTTTCCGGGCAATGGCGGATGCTTTTACGCCGGATCGCTTGTTTCGCATGATTGATACGCTGAACAGCTATCAATCGGAAATGAAGCATGCTGCTCAGTCGCAGACGCTGTTCGAGGTCGCTCTGATGAAAATTTGCACCATCGGCGATAGCCGTGAAGGCGCGTCTGCGGGGGATGCTGCCCAGCCATCTGGCGCGTCTGCGAGTTCTTCCGCAGAGGTGGGTCGTCTGCGCCAGCAAGTGGAGCAGCTCGAACGCAAGCTGGAGCAGCTGTTGCAAAATGGCGTTCCGGCTGTTGGTGGAGGTGCGTCTGCCAGCGGTGCAGCAGCCCGGACTGGGGCAAATGGCAATCGTCCTGCCTTTAATAACCGCAGCGGTGGTTCTAACTCTGTGTCTGTTCGCACGTCAGTTAAGCTGGGGCCGTATTTATCCGCTGCTGGCAGCAGTGAAACGGGGCAAGTCCGCATGAAGTGGAGCGAGCTGCTTCAGCGGGTGAAGGAAACCAAAATCACCGTCCATGCGTGGTTGATGGATGGTGAGCCGGTATCGGTCGTGGACGGTACTGTGTTGGTTGCTTTCAAAAACACGATGCACCGAGAAACAACGGAGAAGCCGACGCATAAAGAAATTATTGAGCGGGTTCTGCAAAGCGTGTTCGGGGAGCCGCTTCAGCTTGCAACGGTTATGATTAAAGAATGGCAGTCTGCAACCGATAGTGGCTCAGGTACGCCGGACGAAGCGTTTGAGCTGCAATCGGATATGCCGGACGCAGCGCCAGCCCAGCCTAAATGGGTGGAGGAAGCGGTAAAGCTGTTTGGCGAAGAGCTTGTCGTTGTGAAAGATGATTTTTAACTATAAATAAGAGGTGATTACAATGAACAATATGAATCAAATGATGAAGCAAGTGAAGAAGATGCAAGAGCAAATGATGAAAGCACAGGAAGAGCTTGTCCACAAAACCGTTGAAGGCACAGCAGGCGGCGGCGTAGTTAACGTTACTGTAAACGGCCACAAAAAAGTTCTTGATATTACAATTAAACCGGAAGCGGTAGATCCGGAAGATGTAGAAATGCTGCAGGACTTGATTATTACAGCTGTAAACGATGCCCTTTCAAAAGTGGACGATGTTGCGAACCAGGACATGGGTAAATTTACAGGTGGCATGAAAATCCCGGGCTTGTTCTAAAAATAAGCCACTGCTCGTTCTGATTTGAAAGGAGCTACACCTGTTGCATTATCCCGAACCGATAGCGAAGTTGATTGATAGTTTCACCAGGTTGCCGGGTATTGGACCGAAAACAGCTGCGAGACTGGCTTTTTATGTGCTGCGCATGAAGGAAGATGATGTCATTGATTTTGCTAAAGCGCTCGTAAGCGTGAAACGCAATCTGACTTATTGCTCCATCTGCTGCAACATAACCGATACGGACCCTTGCCGTATTTGCCAGGATAAGCTCAGGGACAACTCCGTCATTTGCGTCGTACAGGAATCGAAAGATTTGGTGGCGATGGAACGGACGAAGGAGTTCATGGGGCATTATCACGTGCTGCAAGGGGCGATCTCTCCTATGGAGGGAATCGGTCCGGATCAGATTAAAATTGCCGAGCTGCTGCGCCGCCTCAGTGATGAGCGAGTGCAGGAACTTATTCTGGCGACTAATCCGAATGTCGAAGGAGAAGCGACCGCGATGTATATATCGAGGCTTGTGAAACCTTTTGGCATACGGGTCACGCGAATTGCTCACGGCTTGCCGGTTGGTGGCGATTTGGAATATGCCGATGAAGTTACGCTGTCCAAAGCATTGGAAGGCCGCAGAGAGCTGGGCTAAAGATAGGCAAAGCTGTTCTTATCGTTCAAAACGATAGGGGCAGCTTTTTTATATGAAGCATGTAAGGGTATGAGAGAATAACGTAC